>NZ_JBNQGD010000160.1:0-3229 GCF_050436765.1 Arachidicoccus sp.
TAATGACGCCATTACCTACACCTCCAAAATAACCCTTTCTTATAGTCAGGCATATTTTACTTTAAAGTTTGCCGCACTCAATTATGTAAATTCTGAAAGTAATGAGTATGCCTATAAAATGGAAGGACTGGATGACGACCAGTGGCATAATGTAGGGACAGAACGGTCAGCAACTTATACCAACTTGGCACCGGGCAATTACACATTTAAAGTAAAAGCTGCAAATAATGATGGTCTGTGGAATGACAAAATCACGACGCTGCAAATAAAAATTTTGCCGCCAATTTGGCGAACATGGTATGCTTATTTATTTTACATATTGGTAATACTAGCGATATTATATACTATTTACTATTATTCTTTAAAAGAAAACCGGCTTAAAAATGATTTGAAATTACAACGCGCTATTAATGAAAATGAAAAAGAATTTACGCAACAAAAAATAAATTTCTTTACCAATATTTCTCATGAAATTAAAACGCCCTTGACCTTAATACTAGCGCCGCTTGATAAGTTGATTGCTAAGATTCAAGATGTACAATATCCGGAATTAGGACTCATGCAGCGCAATGGAAAAAAATTAATAAAGCTTTTAGATCAGCTACTTAGCTTCAGAAGGTTTGAGGCTGGTGCAATGATGTTGCAGGCGCAAGAATCAGATATGGTGGCATTTACACAATCAATAGTATCTGATTTTGAAAATTTGGCTGCTAAAAGAGATATACAACTTCAATTTTCTGCGGCTCAAGAAAGGATTCTTGTATGGTTCGATGCAGATAAGTATGAAAAAATAGTAAGTAACTTATTGTCCAATGCTTTAAAGTTTACGCCTAAAGGAGGGCGGGTGGATGTTTCATTGGATATTTTCGGAAATGATAATGCGCATTTATTTGCAGAATTGAAAGTGAAGGACAATGGTACAGGTATTACGAAAGACCATTTGAATAAGGTATTCGAAAATTTTTACCATAATGACGAGACCAACATGCACATTGAAGGCACAGGAATTGGACTTAGTTATACCAAGGCCTTGGTGGAACTACACCATGGTAAAATAGATGTGGATAGCCATAAATCTACAGAGGGATGTAAGGGCTATACTTGTTTTTCTGTTCAAATACCCTTGGGAGACGCTCATCTACGTGAAAATGAAAAATTAAAGGAGAAAACCTCCAGCACCTTATCTGCGGTTGCAAATTATAAGTATCAACACCAGACTCATGACGATGATGTGGTTCTTTTTACTGATTCCAAAAATTCCCATGAGATAAACGAAGGGGATGTGGATCAACCGATTTTATTAATCTTAGAAGATAATATAGAATTACAATCATTTATTGCAACCAATTTTCAAAGCATTTATAAAATACATACGGCCTCCAATGGCAAGGAAGGTTGGGCAAAAGCCATCGAGATATTGCCGGATATTATTATCAGCGATATAATGATGCCCGAAATGTCGGGGATGGAATTTTGTCAATTAGCAAAGAATGATGCACGTACTTCGCATATCCCTTTAATATTACTTACTGCATTAGATACCGATAGCTATAAAATAGAAGGTTTTCAAACAGGTGCTGATGAATATATTACAAAGCCCTTCGCCCTCCCCATTCTGGAAGCCAGAATAGAAAACTTATTGGCTTCCAGAAAAAAACTACAGGAGTACTTTCAAAAGGATATTAAACTCGAACCTAACATAATTTCTATTTCTAAGCGTGATGAAGAATTTCTTGAAAAAGTTATGGCTTACATTGAAGAAAATTTGATGGAACCTGAGCTGAATGTCGAAGACTTGAGTAAGGAAGTAAATATGAGTAGAGTGACTCTTTATCGAAAGATTAAAGCATTAACTAATCTAAGCGCCTTAGAATTTATAAGAAGTATCCGGCTTAAAAAAGCAGGTCAGTTGTTACAGGCAAATGAACATTCTGTTAATGAAGTGTGTTATATGGTTGGCTTTTCCGATGTAGATTACTTCCGAAAATGCTTCAAAAACCAATTTGAAACGACCCCAAAGAAATATGCTGCGCGTTTTATAAAAAACGCAGATAAGTAGCCCTAATAACTTCTTTTCCCTTCTATTTTCCACAATTTTTTTGCAAATTGTAACATTTCACCCGTAAAAATGTCCAAAATGACGGGTGTTTTTGGCATACCCTTAACTTAATTTTGACCAATAATTACAAAACTAATAGTTGTTTATTAATTGTTGAAATAAAAGAGATGAGGCTTAAAATTCTTATCTGCATGTTTGAAAATTCATTTTATTAGACTGTTTGTTTGGATGTATTCTCTGGAAACTCAGCATTTATATAAAGGAGTAAGGATTCTAGTTATTAAAAAATTCTTAAAAAATTTCTAAGTGGAAAAAATGTTTATACGAGAAGTAAAACTATTAAAATTAAGCTCGCTGCTTTTAATATTGATGCTTGTATTGGGAACTAAATCATACGGGCAATCGAGTGATTCTTCTGACGCTAAAAAAGATACCATCTTTAGAAGCGGTCTTTTAGATTCCATGATGGAGCGAAATGACATTATATCCAGCAATAAAGCAGGCAATCTAGATATTGACCGTGTAAATAAAATGGCATATGTATCTGTGCAGCAAATGCTGAAAGGCAACCTTGCCGGTTTATATGTTCAAGAGCCAAGTGGAGAACCCGGAACAGCCCAGTATATGTATGTCAGGGGCTTAGTTGCTCCGTTACTTTCTGCTAAAGACATAAATGGAACCCAACCAACAGTGTATTTAAATGGGATACCGATGCTAAAAGATAATGCCTTTTCTTATGATATGCAACATTATGACTTTGCAACTATTGGACCCAGCACTAATATTATGTCTATATTCGACAACAATGACATTGAATCCATACAATTATTAAAAGATCCGGCAGTGTTGGCTAAGTTGGGACCGCTGGCTACGAACGGAGCTATATGGATTACCTCCAAAACTGCGCATAGCGGTCCACGAGAAATATCTGTCAATTCCTATTATGGTATAGCAGTCAAGCCAGTTGTAACGCCCATCAATGCTTCCTGGGAAAATAATTTCCGTCAGCCTTTTTATCAAAAATATGGTACGGTACAGGATATGGTAAATTATCCTACTTATTTGAAAGACTCTTCAGATCTCAACTATTACGGTCCTGCCAACTGGGTAGATGATTATTACAAAAACGCACCGATTCATTCTGTAGATTTAAGTCTTACCGGCGGCTCT
>NZ_JBNQGD010000161.1:0-28936 GCF_050436765.1 Arachidicoccus sp.
CAACATGTGTACATACTTTTTCTACCTCGTCCAGTAGATGGCTAGCCATTATAATGGTTTTTCCTTCCGCAGCGAGACTTTTAATCAAATTGCGGATATCTGCAATTCCATTGGGATCAAGGCCATTGGTTGGTTCATCCAGAATCAATAATTTAGGATTCCCGAGCAATGCCGCAGCGATGGACAATCTTTGTTTCATTCCTAAGGAAAAAGTATTGAACTTGCTGTTACGTCTTTCATATAAGTCCACTCGTTTCAGTACTTCGTCTATTTGACTGAGACCCCTTCCTTTGATTTGTGCAGTAATTTCTAAATTCTTTTTTGCCGATAGATAATGATAAAAATTAGGTGTTTCCAATAAAGTGCCAATTGCCTTTCTTTGTTCGAAAGAGCCTTGCTCTCCAAATAAGGAAAAATTCCCTTCATCGGCCTTTAGCACATCCGTTACTATACTTAATAAGGTAGTTTTCCCGCTTCCGTTGGGGCCGAGAATACCAAAAATGCTGCCTTCCGGTACGTCAAAAGAAACCTTATTAAGTGCTATAATGGCACCATATCTTTTAGAAATATTGTTGAGCGATAATATATTCATTCGTCATTTTTTACCAATTAAATATCAGATAGTTTTTTTTAATTTCGAAATATTTTTGATGAACGGTCTAATTCAATAGGATGGGTATGGCAAAAAAAAGCCGCAAAACATTAAAAATGCTGCGGCTAAAGGACTAGAAATATCTATCTTACTATAGAAATATTTTGGTCATATCATGATAATGATTTTGTAGCTGATGTACAAAATGCACGTTTGGGTTTTTACGAATGTCTTCGCGATACCACATTTCAACATAAGAAAAATCATCGGCTTTAGGGATTACCAAGCGAAAAGCACCTTTTTTATATTTCACTGCACCATCTGAAAGTATTTCTTTTTCAAAGTCAAATTTGCCCATTTCAGCATCTGAAAGTTTTATAGGATAGACATTTTCCGGATCGTACCAAACATCTTGTTTATTCTCGTCAGTAGTTACGCGTATCATTTTATCTTCTAACGTAATATCTGACACAAAGCCTCTTCTTTCTTGATCCTCAAATTCGGCGATAACGAAATTGTTTAATTTAAGTTCATGAATATTAATCATAGCTTTTGATTTTTGTTAGAATAAATTTACGACTATTTTGTTATGAAAACCAAATCTAAAATTTTTGATCAGTCGTGGTAAAATCTAATATAGTAATTCTTCTAACGCTGATTGCAATTCGTTGTAAGTATGGCGCTCATTGGCTTTCTTGGCGTATTCCATGCCGCGTTCATACCAAAATATAGCTTTCTCGGTTTCAGCATTTCTTTCTAATATTTTTGCCAACTGGTAATAAGAGCCTACATATTCCGGGCTTTCATTAAGAATGGCTTCCAGTAATTGTTGCGCTTCTTTTTCTTTGCCGCTCTTCAGGTATTCCATTGCCAAAGCATGCCGTAGAAAGTTATCATTAGGTGCATCTTGCAAATATGCTAATAGTTTGTCTATTCTTTCCATCACACAAAAATAATATATTCAAGTAATTCTTTTTTCTTTTTGGGTGCGTCACATTGTTATCTACCTTTTTGTTGAATTACATAGTATACATCTGTATAGTGGTTTCTTCCCCTTCCCTTTATTTAGTTCCGGATTCCTATATTAATTCCCGATGCACTATATTAATCAGCAACAACGACTTTACGTAGCGTACACTATTGGTAAACCAGTCTCAGTTCCTGTTGCTTTGTGAATGATTCTCCTACCATAAAATAACTTCAATAGAAATTGTATATTATCAATATTTATTTGCAAAATCCATTGTGACTAACAAGCATTAAAATCAATTTTAGTATATTTGAGCTCTTTGAATAGAATATTTTTTTAATAAATAGAATCCCTTACAAATGAAAATTTTAGTGGCCATTAGCAAAGTGCCGGATACCACATCAAAAATTACCTTTAAGGATGGTAACACCAAATTTAATGAAGATGGTGTACAGTGGATTATCAATCCTTACGATGAGTGGTACGCATTGGTACGTGCAGTAGAATTGAAAGAAGCTGCACCGGATACAATTATACATTTAGTTACCGTTGGAGATGCATCTTCTGATGCTATTTTGCGCAAAGCATTAGCATTCGGTGGTGACGAAGCTATTCGAGTGAACACTATACCTGTTGACAGTTTTAGCGTTGCTTCACATATTGCAGCTGTTGCAAAAGAAGGTAATTATGATTTGATTTTTACAGGCAAAGAAGCCATCGACTACAATGCTTCGGCAGTCGGAGGAATGTTAGCTGAATTATTAGATTTGCCTTATGTTGCTACTGCAACTAAGTTCGATATAAATGGCAATACTGCAACTATCATTCGTGAAATCGAAGGTGGCGAAGAAACAGATGAAGCGCTACTACCTTTGGTCGTAAGTTGTGCGAAAGGAATGGCGATGCAACGCATTCCCAACATTCGTGGTATAATGGGCGCGAGAAGTAAACCTTTGAAAGTAGTTGAACCTACATCTGTAGGATCTTTGACAGAGGTTGTTGGTTTTGAATTACCTGCTGTAAAAACCGGAGTAAAGTTGATCGATGCCGACAATGTAGAAGAATTAATAAGGTTGTTGCACGAAGAAGCAAAAGTGATTTAATCAATTAATAATTGTATAAAAGCATCATCAAATTTTCAAATTTTCAAATTTTCAAATTAAAATGTCAATTTTAATATATATAGATCACGCAGAAGGACAAATAAAAAGAGGCACTTTGGAAGCATTGTCTTATGGAGCAGCATTAGCTAAGAAATTAAGCACAAATGCAGAAGCAATATTGCTTGGTACAGTAAATGAGGACCTTGCTGCCTTAGGTAAATATGGTATTACCAAAATTCATCATGCTACGGATGAGCGTTTTAATAACGCCGATGCACAAACGGTTGCAAAAACGTTAACAGCGGCTGTTTCATCGACTGGCGCAGATGTTGTCGTTTTTTCTTTTAATGCAACGGGTGTAGCGGTTGCGCCCAGATTAGCGGCAGCGTTAAAAGCCGGATTGGTAGCCGGTGCGGTTGATTTACCCGAAACGGAAAATGGTTTTGTCGTGAAGAAAACAGTGTTTTCGGGTAAGGCATTTGCCAGGGTAAAAATAAACTCTTCAATCAAAATTATTTCGCTTAACGCTAATAGTTTTGGTATCCATGAATTAGGTAGTGCAACTGCCGAAGTAGATACTTTGGATTTTGCTCCTGTAACTAATAAAGTGAAAGTTATCTCTACTGAACTAATAAAAGGAGAGGTTCCATTAGCCGAAGCGGAAATTGTTGTAAGTGGTGGACGTGGACTGAAAGGTCCGGAAAACTGGCACCTGATTTCTGATTTAGCACATGAATTACATGGCGCTATCGCTTGTAGTCGACCTGTCGCTGACGATGGTTGGCGCCCGCACCACGAGCACGTGGGACAAACTGGTGTGCAAGTTGCACCTAACTTATATATTGCGATCGGTATTTCCGGTGCTATTCAACATTTGGGTGGAGTAAATCGTAGCAAAACGATTGTCGTAATTAACAAAGATGCAGATGCACCGTTCTTTAAAGCAGCGGACTACGGTATTGTAGGTGACGCTTTTGAAATTGTTCCAAAAATGATTGAGGCGGTGAAAAAAATGAAAGCATAGACTTTTTTAAATAATGTTCTAGAAAAGGAAGCTGTAAATGGCTTCTTTTTTTATCCCTAGATTTTTAAGTAAAATACCCTATTAATCTATTGCTCTTCTAGGGCCTTATTTTAGGGTCTTGTAGTAGTGATGAGTACACCATATTGTTTGCCATTTACATTATAATCACGAACAAGTTGGGTCTTGGTTATAATTTTAATGGCTTTAAATCTATTACTACGGATTATTCGTGTAAGTGTCCCCTCGTGATTATCTTTAGTTAGATTTAAAACTTTATCATCAACAATATATTGGGCAAGACTATCGCTTTCAGGCGTAGGAAAGTCTTTTGTAAAATCTTCAGACTTTGATTTTAAAAAACGCCAATAAATACTCTTGGCCATGGTCTTAGTTTCGATATAAATAACACCGTCTTTGGCTTTCTCACCGAACCGATCTACTGCATTCTTTTTACTTAAAACTGTTATATCGGCAATTTCCCCAGGCTTAATTTTTGTCAAATTTGTTCTGTTAAATTGAACGCTATCCACAAATATCAAGGGACTTTTACCAATTTGAGGCTTTGTTGAATCACTTTGTTGTGCAATAACCGAAATCGTATAAAATGAAAGTAAACATGTAAGGGCGTGTTTTAGTTTATTCATACTTCTTGTTTAAAAACTAATATTTCGTAATATCCAGAAAGCAGTTACAATTACCAAAATAATATAAATGGCTTTTGGCCCGAAAAGTCTCTTCCGGTATTTTAAAATTTTTTCTGATGGATTTTTTATTTGATTAAAAATAAAGCCTAATAATAAATAAGGAATAGATAAAACTAACAGCATGTTTTCTTTAAATGCTGCAATAAGTTGGAAGTTTAGTAAGTAGTGAATAGCTCTTTGTGAGCCACATCCAGGGCATTGATAGCCTGTTAATTCTTTAAACGGACACTTCGGGAAATAATTATTGCCAATAGGGTTGTATTTTTTGTATAGAAAAATGAGAAACCCTACCGAAATAAATATTAAAACCCAACGAAGTGTGCGCTTAATAATGATGGCTTCCAAAATTAAAAAGACTAAATCCGATACCGGCAACCATTAAAATACCATATAGAATGCCGACAGAAATGCCAATCCAGAAACCAATTTTCGTCCATTTCCCAGCCTCTGCAGAAGCTCGGTTTGCCGCCTCAATATCTCCTGCATAAAAATGTGACTCAACTTTTGAAGCATTTACAATTCCGACGATGCCAAAAGGAAGACAGCAAAAAAGTGTCACGAGAATGGATTCTAAAAGCCAGGATTTTGGTGGTCTTTGATTGTCAGTTGGTGGCACAATACTTGTTTCCATCTTTTCGAATTTTTAATTTATAATGATAGGTCGACGCTGCAATATTTTGGTTTTTCTCCGCAATCATTTTTACTTCGACAACAAATTTCTTTTGTTGCCTCAGATACAAAACGCCTATTCAAACTTAATCTTTTTCTCGAAGAAATTTCTTTTTTGAATGGAGTTTCTTTTTTTAGCGATACAAAAATAACTTGCTAATTATCGGTGCTGGTTGGCGTAAAAGAGAATAAGAAATCGATTGATAATAAAAGGAAACTGCTCTCAACTTCCTTATCTTTGTTTCTATGCAAATTACATTGAATAACATTATTCCTATTCCGCTGAAAGAAAATTTGAGCAAACGTCCGTCGGATGTATGGCATAGTCAAATTGAGTTTGAGAAAGGATGTCGTGTCAAAATAAAAGCACCGAGCGGAACGGGCAAGACAACCTTGGTTCATTATCTTTATAAAATGCGCTCTGATTATGACGGAACAATCCTTTGGGATAATAAAGACGTACAAGAAATTAATGGCGACGAACTAGCTTTACGTCGGCAAAATAATATAAGTGTAATATTTCAAGATCTTAGACTATTTGCACAACTTACAGCAAGAGAAAATATTGAGTTGAACCGTGTATTGCAAAAACCCTTTTATGCAAGTAGTGTAATTGATGAAATGAGTGAAAAACTTGGTATTACACATATTCTGGAGCAACGGGCCGGAATATGTAGTTATGGTGAACAGCAACGTATCGCCATTATTCGTGCTTTGGTGCAGCCTTTTGATCTGTTGGTAATGGACGAGCCATTTAGTCATTTAGATATAAATAATTCACAAAAGGCAGCCACATTAATTGATGAAGAATGCGCCAAACGTGGCGCCGGGTTCATTCTGACAGATTTGGATGATGATCAATATTTTAATTATACAACTTTAAGAAGCTTATAGCCACTACATTTTATGCTCAATAATTTATTAAAGAAAATCATTAAATCTGGTGCAGGTCGCATGCGCTATGTATTGGCGATGGCAGGTTTATGTATTGCTTTATTGCTAATTTTAGCTGCTATTCAATTACAATCTAACTACAACACGCTGTTGCACGGCAACAATGCACAAGATAGTATTGCCAATTTTTTGGTGGTGAATAAAATCGTATCAGATAACAACACTGGCAAAACACAACTCTCAGATGAGGAAATTGATGATCTGAAAAAGCAAAGTTTTATCGATGCGGTAGGTATAGTAACGCCCAGCCGTTTTAAGGTTTCGGCCAGCGGTGGCAGCAGTTTACCTTTTTATACCGATATGTTTTTTGAGAGCGTCCCTAATAGCTTCTTGGATGTTGAAAGTAAAGATTGGCAATGGAATGATCAATCGCAGTTCATTCCTATCGTTATCCCCAATATGTTTTTAGATTTGTATAATTTCGGATTTGCCAGCTCTCAAAATTTACCCCAACTATCTCAAGATTTAATTAAACATATCCCCATTCAACTGAATATACAAACCGCTACCGGCAGCAAAACATATTTTGGAAAGGTGGTGGGATTTAGCGACCGCATTTCTTCTATCTTGGTACCGCAAACATTTATGGATTGGGCAAATGAACATTTTGCCACCGAAGCGCCGAAAGGTGCGTCACGTGTAGTTATCCGTACAAAAGACCCAAGTAATCCACAACTGACGGATTATTTGAAACAGCATAATCTGGTGACCGATAGTGATAAAACGCGCTTCAGTAAATATCGAAAAATTGTTTCTTACGTGGTGAATATTTCTTGGTTTACCGGCGCTGCGATGTTTATGTTTGCCTTACTTGTTTTTAGTTTGTTTATTGAATTGACGATTGCCAGCTGCAAAGAAGAAATAAAATTATTGATCACACTTGGCTCTTCGCCCAAGCAATTGAAACGTTTTTTAATGAAGCAATTTTTTCCAGCCAATATCGTGATAATGGTTGTTGTATTAATTGTGATGAGTATTTTACAATTTTTGTTGTACAATTTTTTGCTTTCTCAAAACATGACTGTCAGTATTTTCTTATCGCCTATCACAGTTGCATCTGCTATTTTGATATTGTTAGTTTTGTGGTTAGTGCATCGTCGTACTCTTGGGCGTCAGATAAAGGCATAGGATTTTTATCAAAATAAAACAGGTACTAAAAATTTAAATAATATATTTGATGCATTGTTTTCCGATAAGGAAGATGATACATGTATGTTTTATGTACAATAACTAATAAATTTTTTACAATGCCTCAAGCACTAACTCTAAAAGAAATACAAAATTTTAAGGGGAAATATCCTAAACAGATTTGGTACATGTTTATGGTGGAAATGTGGGAGCGTTTCTGTTTTTATGGTATGCGTGGTGTACTTACTATTTTTATGGTCGACCAAGTTACCGGTGGCCTAGGGCTTTCTGAGAAAAACGCGAATTTAAAATATGGCACTATTCAGGCTTTTGTTTATGCATTTACATTTTTGGGGGGGATATTTGCTGACAAAATTTTGGGATTTAAGCGATCACTAGTTTTTGGAGCATTAGTGATGATCACGGGTAACTTTATTATTGCTGCAAACCCGCATAGTTTGTTTTATATTGGTATAACATGTAGTGTAATTGGCACAGGTTTTTTTAAGCCCAATATTACCTCTATGGTAGGTCAATTATATAAAGATGGCGATGAAAGACGAGATGCTGGCTTTAGTCTATTTTATTCCGGCATTAACTTGGGAGCCCTTTTAGGCGGATTCCTTTGTGTGTATTTAGGGAAGTCTCCCCAGTATGGTTGGGCCTATGCTTTTATAGCTTCAGGTACAGTAATGATTATTGGGCTGGTTACATTTTTATTGACTAAAAAATATATTAAACCAATCGGCAATAAACCCGATGAAGAAGAAACACTTCACATCGTTGATATTGAAAATACATTACAGAAAGTAGAAGCAGATACGATAGCTGTAAAAAAGAATCCCTGGTGGAAAGAGTATGCAGTGTATGTCGGGGCTGTGTTAAGCATTCCTATTATTTTGATTTTGATTAAGAATGCTAATTTTACGACTATTTTTATGTATGTAATTGGTATTGCAGCTATTGCCTACTTTTTGTTTGAGGTCTCTAGGCAGAAAGAAGAAGGCGCGAAATCGAAATTATTTGCTGCTTTTATTTTTATCTTTTTCTATTTTGTCTTTGAAACATTTTTTGAGCAAGCTGGCGGTTCGTTAGCCATTTTTGCCGATAAAAACGTATCGCACACAATGTTTAATGTTATTCATATCGATCCCAATATTGTAAACAATGTTGCTAACTCATTTTTTGATGTAATACTTGGTGTAATAATGGGTCTTATGTGGATGTGGATGGCGAGGAAAAAAGCGGAACCCAACACTATCATCAAGTTTGGACTTAGCTTTATTTTGATGGCAATTTCTTATTATATCTTTTTCTCTTTACGATTTACAGCAGATGCAGCAGGGTTAAATTCTTCATTAGGTATTTTTACTTTGGCATATTTTGTTATTTCTGTTTCTGAAATTTGCTTGTCACCAATAGGCATGTCAATTGTCACCAAATTATCTCCTAAAAAATTACATGGTGTAATGATTGGGTTTTGGTTTTTGGCAAGTGCTTATGGACAATACGGCGCAGGCTTATTAGGTGCTGCGATGTCGTCTGGGGCGAAAACAACGCCGGCGCATATCGCAACAGCGGGTGAAATTATTCATCAAAATATGGATAGGCTAATGAGCTATACCGAAGGTTATAAGCAAATGGCAATTATTTCGTTAGGTGCGGGGATTTTATTGATCGTTTGTGCTCCATTAATTAAAAAGTTGATGCGCGGTGTAAGATAAATTGACTAATTTCTTAAAGCGCATTCATCTTTATGATGAATGCGCTTTTGTTTTAAAAGCTTGCATTTTATTAATTAGTTTTGCAGAAAATTAATTTTATATCTTGTTGAATGAAACCTAAAATAATATCTTTTCGAGTATTTATATGTGCTATCTTTTTAATTTCCGCAAATGCATCTTATTCACAAAAAAATCTCTATCATAAATTTATAGACAAATTTTTGTCCAGTAAAAGAGATTCGGTACGGAAAAATACCTTTTTTCCTTTTCCAGTAGGGGCTTATTCTCCGGAGACAAGTTTAGAATATGGTGTGGCGGCGATTTACTCGTTTTATGTAAGTAAAACGGACCAAATTGAGCGACCTTCTACACTCAATTTTTTGGGCACGCATACTACTAAAAATCAAACGAAGCTAAAATTGACTTCAGACATTTGGAGTAAAGAAAATAAATATCATTATACAACTGAATTTCGCTATCAGGATTTTCCCTATTATTTCTATGGAATTGGAAATAATACACAAACTGGGGACAAAGATTTAATTAATGAAAAAAAATGGGTCTTAGATGGGGCTGTAGATAAGAGAATTGCTAAAAATTATTACGTTGGTTTGGCGGCTGGGATTGAGAAATATACCAATGAAGAAGTAACATCCGGGGGGATATTTCTCACAGGAAATTATTATGGAAAAAATGGGGGGAAGCGAGCGTATATTGGGATAGAACAGATATATGACTCACGCGATAACATTTCTTATACGACTAAGGGTTTATATGGGAAACTGAGTTTTGATTATACGCCCAATTTATTTGGAGGAACAAATTTTACGGGAACTGATATTGATTTTGATGGCCGGTACTTTATGCCAATAACTTCAAAAATTACTTTAGCAATTAATGGGATTTACCGTCATATAGATGCGGTGAATGTTCCTTTTTATCTCTTGCCTAAATTGGGTGGTGAAGATATGATGCGTGGCTATTATCAGGGCAGGTATAGAGATCGGAGTTTGATAGCCGGACAGTCTGAAATTCGTTATCATTTTATTCCTCGTTTTGGCATAGTCGCTTTTGGTGGACTAGGGGCCGTTTATGGAGAGGAGAAATTATCACTGGATATGTTGAAACCTAGTTATGGAGCTGGTTTGCGTTATTTCTTTGATTTGAATAAAGGATTAACTTTACGTCTTGACTATGGTTTTGGCCAAAAGGTGTATAATGAAAAAAGGCAGAGTGGGGTTTATTTTTCTATGGATGAAGCATTCTAAAATATGTTTTCAAAATTGAAATGATTTTTCCTTAGCTGTCATTTCCTAAAGAATAACTTTCGGCAACTTTATTATCTTCGTGCATAATAAAAAGCATATGATAGCATTTCTAAAAGGCAATTTTGTAAATAAAACGCCTGCTAATTTAATAGTAGAGGTACAAGGTGTTGGATATGATGTTCAGATAAGCTTAAATACATTTTCTGCAATTAATCAGCTAGACAATGGATTACTATATACTCATCTGCAAATCACCGAAAATGCTCATACACTTTTTGGTTTTGCTACTATCAGCGAAAAACTGTTATTTCTGCAACTGATTAGCGTGTCTGGGGTGGGCGCTTCTACTGCTAGAATGATGCTTTCGGGCATGAAGCCAGAGGAAATTGTAAAAGCTATCGTGCAGTCTAATACGGCTCAGTTGGAGAAAATAAAAGGCATTGGCCGAAAATCGGCTGAGCGGCTTATTGTAGAGTTGAAAGATAAGTTGGCAAAAATTCATGATATAAATGTTGTAGAGGGATTGCAGTCAGTACCTTCAGTCGTTTCGGATGCTCTGGACGCATTGATGGCATTGGGTATTGGGAAATCTCTAGCTGAGACAACTGTAAAAAAGGCTATGAAAGAAACCGATCAAAGCGTCTCTCTTGAAACGCTGATAAAGTTATCTCTAAAAAATTTATAGCTGAAAAGGGGATGGAGTTTGCTAACATACTCCGATAAAGACAAGGAATAAATGGCAGCTTTTCGGCCTCCATTATTACAACGTAATGAAAAATCTTAAAGAATAAATTATTTTTTAATGATGGACAGTTCTTTTTGCAAAGCCAACATTTCATCTCTTAACTTTGCAGCTTCAATAAAATCTAAATCTTTGGCGGCCCTTTCCATTTGCTTTTTAGTAGCAACAATTGCTTTTTCTAATTGAGGAATGGTCTTTTTTGATGAATAGATGGAATCACCGTCAACAACTTTTCGTTCGAGAATATCTTTATCATAATCAATAGCATAAGATTTATGTTCATCAAAACCTTTAATATCTAAGACAGAGGTTTGCGCGAATACTTGCTCCTTGCTTTTGGTGATAGTTTTTGGGATGATGTGGTGTTGGGTATTGTAGGATATTTGAATTTCTCTTCGACGATTGGTTTCATCGATGGTGCGTTGCATACTCATGGTAATTTTATCTGCATAAAAAATTACACGCCCCATAACGTTACGCGCTGCGCGGCCTGCCGTTTGTGTAAGCGATTTTTCATTTCTTAAAAAACCCTCTTTGTCGGCATCCAAAATAGCAACTAAAGTTACTTCAGGTAAATCCAATCCTTCACGTAAAAGATTTACTCCCACTAATACGTCAATCTCACCCAAACGTAATTGTCGCAATATTTCTACTCGTTCCAAAGTATCTACATCACTGTGAATATATTTGGAATTGATTTGGAGTTTGAATAAATATTTATCCATTTCTTCCGCCATCCTTTTGGTTAACGTTGTAACCAAAACACGGCCACCTTTTTTTACTTGTTGGTCTATTTCGTCCAACAAATCATCGATCTGGTTAATGCTTGGTCGCACTTCAATCGGTGGGTCCAAAAGTCCGGTTGGACGGACGATCTGCTCTACGACAATGCCTTCTGTTTTTTCTAATTCATAATTCCCGGGTGTGGCCGAAACAAAAATTGTTTGGCCAATCATATGTTCAAATTCGTTAAAACTTAATGGCCGATTGTCGATAGCACTGGGTAAACGGAATCCATACTCGACCAACGTTAATTTTCTACTTCTGTCTCCACCATACATTCCTGAAACTTGCGGAATAGTTTGATGACTTTCATCTATTATGCAAAGAAAATCCTTTGGGAAATAATCTAATAAGCAGAAAGGTCTTGAGCCTGGGTTACGACGGTCAAAGAATCGGGAATAGTTTTCAATGCCATTGCAATAACCGAGTTCTTGCATCATTTCTAAATCATATTCGACGCGATCTTTGATGCGTTGAGCTTCAACTTTTTTGTTAATACTTGTAAAATAATCTGTTTGTGCCCGCATTTCATCCTGAATCTCATAAGTAATTTCTTGCATCATGTCTTTAGGCGCGAGGTAGAGATTGGCCGGGAAGATAGCAGCATTATCCATCTTGCCAATGCGCATATTGGTAATTACGTCAATGCTTTCAATTTCTTCGATATAGTCATCGAAAAAAGTAATACGATAACCATAATCGACATAGGGCAAATTAATATCTACAGTATCTCCTTTTACACGAAACGTGCCTCGCGCAAAGTCTACTTGAGTGCGGCTATATAAGGAATTAACAAGGGAGTGTAGAAAACCTTGTCGGGAGACGGTTTGGCCCTTGTGGATACGAACGATACCTTTTTCAAATTCAGAAGGATTGCCCATACCGTAAATGCAACTAACGCTCGCAACAATGATGATGTCACGTCTTCCGCTAAGGAGTTGTGCTGTAGCTTGCAAGCGTAGTTTGTCTAATTCTTCATTAATACTTAAATCTTTTTCAATATAGGTATTGCTCACGGGCATAAAAGCTTCTGGCTGATAATAGTCGTAATAACTTACAAAATAGCCTACAGCATTGTTAGGGAAAAACTGCTTAAACTCTCCGTACAATTGAGCCACCAGCGTTTTATTGTGTGTTAAAACCAACGTTGGCCTTTGTATATTTTGAATAACGTTAGCTATTGTAAAAGTTTTACCCGATCCTGTCACGCCCAATAAAGTTTGAAACTGTTCGCCATTTTGAATGGCTTCAGTCAACTGTTTTATAGCGTTGGGTTGATCACCCGATGGTTTGTATTCTGATTGTAATTCGAAAGGCATAATACAAAGTTACAAAGAGGAATCGGAAAATTTATTGAGTATTAAACAGAAAGTTTACGATTTGGATATATTCGACTATTTTTGATAAACAACTATCTGTTTCTGAAGAATAATTATTATATAAAGCAAGGAGCTATTACCGCATTTATTTTATCTCAATCGGTGATGGGTTTACGTATTGCCCGGGAGCCAGATATCAGTAATATGACACTTTTCATCGGTTCACAAATATTATTTTTTATACTTTGCTTTTTTATCTGGCTTGTTTTTGAATATATTCTACAAAATGCCTACCTGCGCTACAAATGGTTGAAGGTAGTAGTGAGTTTATCGACGGCTTGCTTTCTTTCGATTTCTTTTTATCTTTTGACACAATTTCAAGGCTATTCTTTAGATACGATTGGGAAGCTTCCCAATTATTGGCAAGGATTTAGGCTTATATATAGAGGTATAACGTTATGGTTGCTGATGTATCCTTTAGCACATTATTTTATACAGAATGATAAAGTTCAAAAGGAGAGGCTAGAAATCGAACAGTTGAAACAACAAAGCCTTCTTACTGAATTAGTTTTCCTGCAGGAACAACTAAACCCGCATTTTCTTTTTAATTCGTTGAATGTTTTAAAATCCGGCACACAAGATAGATGGGCTAAGAATTTTGCAATTGAATTATCTAATGTATATAGGTATTTACTCGAGTATAATAATGGCGAGTATTTGGTTGCTTTAAAACCGGAATTAGATTTTATTCTCTCGTATATTCATATTCTTAAAGAACGCTTTGAAGCGGGACTTCATGTAAATATGAATGTTTCCGAAAATTGCCATGAATATAAAATACCCCCTCTGTCTATTCAGCTGCTAATTGAGAATGCCGTAAAACATAATATTATATCTTTGGGACGCCCATTGTATATAGAAGTGTTTGATGAAAATGATTTACTCGTTGTAAAAAATAATATTCAACGAAAAAGGAGTCTACCTTTTCCAGGAAATGATCATACCGGGATTGGCTTGCAAAACCTTAAAACCCGATACAAAATTATAAGTGGTTTAGATATTTACATTATAGAAGAAAATTCAACTTTTACTGTCAAAATTCCGTTGATTAAATGAAAATATTAATTATCGAAGATGAAATAAAAGCGGCACGTGAATTAGAGTCCCTCTTGCATGAAATTCGCAGTGATATAGAAGTTTGCGCTTTGTTACAGTCAATAGATGAATCGGTTAATTGGTTCGAAACAAATACTGAGCCCGATTTAATATTTTCGGACATCTCCCTGGCAGATGGAATTAGCTTTGATATTTTCAATGAAGTTTCAGTTACTGCGCCCGTTATTTTTTGCACCGCTTATAATGAGTTTGCGCTCCAGGCTTTTGAGAATAATGGCTTCGATTATTTATTAAAACCTATCGAAAAAGATAAATTGCAAAGAAGTTTTGATAAGCTAAAACAGCTAAAGAAAATTAGTCTGGAAGAATCGGATGATTATCAAAAACGGTTACATAATTTAAGGGGACAGTTCCCTTCGGGATATAAAAGTTCCTTGCTTACTTATTTTAGGGGGATCATCACACCCATTAATACCTCAGAAATTTCTTTTATTTACACAGATAATGAGAGAGTTTTGGCTATTGTTAAGGGGAAACAATTTGAGTTACAAGAATCGCTTGATAATCTGATGATAGTGCTACCTCCGCAGGCGTTTTATAGAGCCAATCGGCAGTTTATAATTCACAGAAAATCTATTGTTAAAATAGAAGCATTACGTACCCGCAAACTTCTTGTAAGCCTTTGCGACCCCGAAATTAAAACGGCCATTGTAAGTAAAGCTAAAGCCAAGGAGTTTTTAAATTGGGTTGAAGGGCCTGTTTAAATGGTAACATAATGCTTTTTTATGTTTTGTCAGCCTCACCGTTTTTCTTTCTGGATAGAATTTGTTCCGGTTATCTTTGATTTCTATTAAAAGTGCAGGTCCTGAAACAACTTTCCTCAAAAAAACACTGTTGTAGATCTTTCCTGTGGACGCGGCCTAAACGAACGTTAGGGGCAATCAGTCTTTGTCTCTATTGGCGGCATTTTGTTATTATTCTTTTTGAATGATTATTTTTGTGTAAATAATCAATCTTATTCATGAAAATAATCCCACTTTCCGAAGGTGCTTTTACGATAGATGCGACAAAAAGATTTGTTCCTTTCAATTCTGAGCAAGACGATTTACAAAGTAGAAGTATAGGTAGCCTATTGGTGGAGATTCAACCTTTTTTGATTATCACTTCCAAAGATATTTTGTTGTTAGATACAGGTCTGGGTTTTCAAAAAGAAGGGGAGTCGCAAATTAAACAAATCTTACAGCAACATCAGATTGGTGCAGGAGACATAACTAAAGTCTTGTTGTCTCATTTGCACAAAGATCATTCCGGGGCTATTAGTTTTATTAATGAAAATAACGAGAGACAGCTTACATTTCCAAATGCTGTTTATTATGTTCAGGAGTCTGAATTGCGGTATGCATTGGATGGCAGCAGTCCATCCTATTTAAAAGATGAGGTGGCAATTTTGGAAAATCATTCACAAGTAGAATTTTTACGAGGTAATGGCAACATTGACAATTACATTACCTATGAAATAACCGGTGCACACAGCCCGTTCCATCAGGTATTTTGGATAAAGGAAGAAGGAGAAGTGATTTTTTATGGAGCTGACGATGCGCCGCAATTGGGGCAAATGAAAAAACGTTTTATTGCCAAATATGATTATGATGGCCGTAAATGTATGGAGCTCCGGCAGCAGTGGTGGAGAGAAGGGGCGCTGGAGAAATGGACATTCCTTTTTTACCACGATGTAAAGACGCCGACTTTTAAATTTGAGTAGGAGATTTTTTTTAGTGGCGCGATAAGACTAAAGCGCCACCACTATTCAAATTGTGATATGATTTTGTCAGTACAGCAAAATTAAATTTGCTATTGTTTCCGCGTTTATATATTTTGGAAAAATGTTTACGGGATTGGGAAAACTTCCCTTGGAACAAATAGCTAAACACAAGCAGCAATTAAGATTTATAAAAAGGAGCGTACAACCCATCCGTCGCTTTAGTATGGCTGGGCTGTAAGCGACCAACAAGGTTTAAAAATACTATCTGGTTTAGGAACTAAGTCGGACTCTAAACAAAAACGGACTAAGGCTTTACCATTAGTAAGTCTATGTCCTTCGAAGTCCGACCCATTGGCTCCGCCGTAAGTGGGGTTCACAAAGGCATCGGTAAAACCCGCTCGTGACTTTATCATGGATAAAATGTATATAATAAGGGGTTAGTTGAATAAGAAGGTGTTTCTTCTCTTTGAAAAGGTTTGTATCAAGATATTAAACCTACTTGGGAGTGACTAGTAGGGACGGGCAAAACAAAACTTCTAACCTCTTTTTGCAGTAAACACACAGTGTGAATTTTCTTACAAATTTATTACCGACCGTAGGTTGATAGTAATTGTGTACTTTCGATATTATGTTGAAACAGCGTTTAACCTGGCGTATTTTTTTTGCGCTTATTGCAATTGCAATTGTAATAGGGAGCGTGTTTTATACCCGATACTTGTCTTCAAAATTGTCAATTATTGAAGGGCAGAGAATGGGGAATTGGGTGGAGGCTCACCGTACGATTGCTAATGCTACTGATGAAACTAGCCTCAACCTTGCTGGGAAGATCTCTTCTGAAAACGAAGACATTCCTATTATTGAAACCAATGAGCGAGATAGTATTACCAATAACTACTTCAACATTGATTCTATTGCCGTAAAAAACGACCCTCATTATTTATTGAAGAAATTGAAGCAGTTTAAAAAATTGCATAAACCGATTGTTTTAAAATTAAGTACCAATCCTTTAGTAGAGAATAAATATTATTATGGAGAAACGATCTTGCAAAAAGAGCTACGTTACTTCTCAATAATTCAGCTATTGATTGTTGCGTTTTTTATTGGTTTTATAGTCGTTGCTCAAAGGATGGAAAACCGCGGCACACAAAATCGTTTGTGGGTGGGTATGGCAAAGGAGACGGCACATCAGTTGGGCACGCCACTCTCCAGTCTTTCAGGTTGGTTGGAAATATTGAAAAATATCCCTGGTAATGAAATGGTATTACCAGAAATGGAAAAAGATATTGAGCGTTTGAAATTGGTTAGCGACCGTTTTGCGAAAATTGGCAGCTATCCAAAAATGGAAGAGAAAGATGTTGTAGCACAAATAAGGAATATGGTTGAATATATCCGCAAACGTGCTGGTGGAAATATTAAATTTTCGGTTACATCTTCTGAAAAAAGTTTGTATGCACCAGTTTCGCCACCATTATTTGATTGGGTAATCGAAAACTTATTGAAAAATGCGCTGGATGCGATGGATGGATATGGTAATATAGACATCAAAATCAAGCAGTTAGAGCAACAAATTTTTATTGATATTGCCGATACAGGAAAAGGAATTAATTATGCGAATCAAAAGAAGATTTTCAATCCGGGTTTTACTACCAAAAAACGCGGTTGGGGGCTGGGTTTGGCCTTAAGCAAACGAATAATCTACGAATATCATCATGGAAATATATTTATAAGATCAAGTGAAATAGGGAAAGGAACTATATTTCGCATTGTGCTCAATATATAATACTACTGTTTGTAAGCGCAACCGTTTGCAAACATTTTTGAAGAAATGTTTTGTTGCTGTTAGTTTTTGATTTATTTTTGTCCACAAATTAGGTGGACTAATAAAAGGCTTAAGATTTACTAAAGAACAAAATTTTGAAATGGCGCACTCGCTTGAAATATTAATCGACAAAATTAGTGGACTAAATGAAATAGAGGCACTTCGTTTGTTGGCTGGAGAGTTTCCCAACGAAATTGTTTTTTCGAGCAGTTTTAGTTGGGAAGACCAGGCTATTACGCATATGATTTTGTCCAATCAAATCCCTGTCGAAATTTTTACTTTGGATACAGGTAGGTTATTTAGTGAAACCTACTATGTATGGAGTCGGACAAATGAAATATACAATACAAAAATAAAACCTTACTATCCGCAGAATCAACCATTAGAAGGATATGTAAAAGAAAACGGTCCAAATGCATTTTATGAATCTGTTGATTTACGCAAACAATGTTGTTTCATCCGTAAAGTAGAACCATTGAACCGTGCGCTGCAGGGGAAGAAAATATGGGTAACAGGTTTACGCGCTGAGCATTCACCTGATAGACATAATCTTCAACAATTGGAATGGGATGACAGTCATCAATTGTATAAGTATCATCCATTGCTGCACTGGACGACCGATCAGGTAAAGAACTTTATAGCAGAAAATCATATTCCTTATAATACGCTACACGACAAGGGCTTTGTAAGTATTGGTTGCGCACCTTGTACGCGCGCCATTAAAGAGGGAGAAGATTTTCGTGCCGGCCGTTGGTGGTGGGAGGATGATAGCAAAAAAGAGTGCGGTTTACATGTACATTGAGATTGTGTGATGGATTTAATAAGAGAAATACGATAACATAGATAGCAGGTGGAGATTTACAGCATACAACTTTTAACTTTTTAATTTTTATTTTATATGAGTTCATATCAGTTAGATTATTTAGAGCAATTGGAGTCTGAATCGATTCACATTTTTCGTGAAGTTGCCGGCCAGTTTGAGAGGCCAGCATTACTTTTCAGTGGAGGTAAAGATTCTATAACCTTGGTGCATTTGGCTTTGAAGGCTTTTCGTCCCGGAAAGTTTCCTTTCCCTTTGGTGCATATTGATACAGGGCACAATTTTCCCGAAGCTTTGAAATTTAGAGATGAGTTGGCGGAAAAAATTGGTGAAAAATTAATCGTGCGAAAAGTCGAAGACACGATCAAAGCAAAACATTTGACCGAGCCAAAAGGCAAATTTGCGAGTAGAAATCAATTGCAAACATTTACTTTATTGGATACAATTGAGGAGTTTGAATTTGATGCGTGCATCGGTGGTGCGCGCCGCGACGAGGAAAAAGCCCGCGCTAAAGAACGGATCTTTTCTATAAGAGATGAGTTTGGCCAATGGAATCCTAAGCTACAACGCCCTGAGATATGGGATACCTATAATGGTAAAATCCATAAGGGTGAAAATGTACGTGTTTTCCCTATCAGTAACTGGACGGAATTAGACATTTGGAATTATATCAAGAGAGAAAATATTGAGTTGCCTTCAGTCTATTTTTCACACGAACGAGAAGTACTTGAATACCAAAATCAATTAATTGCTGTCTCACCTTTTATTCAAATTGATGAAGGCGATTCTGTCGTGAAAAGAAAAGTTCGTTATCGCACTGTCGGTGACATGACTTGTACCGCCGCTGTGGCTTCAGAAGCATATTCTATAGATGACATTATAGGGGAAATTATTGCAACAAAAACGAGTGAACGTGGTGAAACTCGCATTGATGATCGTTTTTCGGAAGCTGCAATGGAAGATAGAAAGAAGAATGGATACTTTTAATTTGACAATTTGTGAATTTAACAATGTCAAAAAATGGCTTGTTTAACTTTTTAATTTTTTACTTTTTTAATATGGACTTACTAAGATTTCTTACAGCAGGTAGTGTAGATGACGGTAAAAGCACGCTCATTGGACGTTTGCTATTTGATAGCAAAAATATATTGATTGATCAACTCGATGCGATTGAACGCAGTAGCAAAGCGCGTAACGACGGAAGCGTTGATTTGGCACTACTTACGGATGGTTTACGCGCTGAGCGTGAGCAAGGTATAACTATTGATGTGGCGTATAAATATTTCTCTACTCCCATAAGAAAATTCATTATTGCCGATACACCCGGCCATATTCAATATACCAGAAACATGGTGACAGGCGCGTCGAATGCAGATCTTATCATTATCTTGGTGGACGCACGCAATGGCGTTGCCGAACAAACACGCCGCCATTCTCTGATTGCTTCTTTGCTGAATATTCCACATGTAGTGGTTGCAATTAATAAAATGGATTTGGTAGATTATTCAGAATCCGTTTACCAACAAATTGTGAAGGATTATGAGAAAGTTTCGACTGCTTTGAATTTGAATAACGTGCAATATATTCCCATTAGTGCTTTGGATGGAGACAATATCGTGGATGTGTCTGAAAAGATGCATTGGTACGGTGGCCCAACTCTATTGGAGTTTTTAGAAAATGTTGAAGTAGAAAGTCATATTAATCATACACATGCACGCTTTCCGGTTCAATATGTAATACGTCCTCAAACGGAAGAATTGCATGATTATCGTGGATATGCGGGTAAGATAGAAAGCGGTGTTTATAAAAAAGGGGATAAAGTAAAAATATACCCTTCTGGTACGGATGCCACTATTAAGGCAATAGAATTAGGAAACATAGAAGTAGAAGAGGCATTTGCTCCACAAAGTGTGGTATTACATCTTGAGGAAGATGTTGATATTAGTCGTGGCGATACAATCGTAAAGATAGATGAAGAATTAAAAGTCTCCCAGGATATTGATGCTGTTGTTTGTTGGATGGATGAAAAGCCTTTAACCATTGGCCGTAAATATTTTTTGCAGCACAATAGTAGCGTGGTTCCCACGGTCGTAAAAGAAATTAAATATCGCCTAAATGTAAATAAATTAGAAAAAGAATATGATGTGGATGCGGTAATATTAAATGAAGTAGTGGAAGTAAGATTAAAAACAGCTTCCCCATTGGCTTATGATTCCTATAATTTTTTACGTGAAAATGGGGGCGCTATTTTAATAGATCAGACAAGTTTGGTAACAGTAGGAGCAGTGCTATTAAAATAAAATTTAATGAAAAAGGTTGCAAAAGGAAAAGTAATTATTGCGGGCGCCGGCCCTGGTGACGCAGAGTTAATAACGCTGAAGGCAGTTCGTTATTTGCAATGCGCCGATGTAGTACTAACCGATCGCTTGGTAAGTGAAGAGATTTTAAATGCACATGTTTCTCCATTGGCAAAAGTTGTCTTTGTTGGAAAAGAAGGTTGTAATAATGGACAATCTGTTTCACAAAAGGAAATCAACCAGATGCTGGTGCAATATGCCTTTCAGGGGAAATTGGTAGTGCGCTTAAAAGGCGGGGATGTTGCGTTCTTTTCTAATGTTTTGGATGAATTACATGCCCTGCTTGAAAACCAAATTGCTTATGAAATTATCCCCGGGATTACGGCAGCATCTGGGGCTTCAGCTTATGCAGGAATTCCCCTAACTGCACGTAATTATTCTCGAGCGGTAAGAATTCTTACTTATTCCAAAAAGCATCCGCAAGCCAAAAGTTACTGGAAAGATTTAGCGGAAACAGATGATACTTTAGTTTTTTATATGGCGGGAGAAACCTGGTACGATCTTGCAGAAAACTTTTTGATCAATAATGTTTCAAATGATAAAAAAATAGCCATAGTACAGCAAGCTACTACGCCTTTTCAAAAAGTATTTATTCATTCTTTTGAGAGCCTTGGAGAATCAAAAATGGATCAAGATTTTGTTTCCCCGTCTTTGGTGATAATTGGTAGAGTTGTTGATTTGCATAGCGTTTTTGCTTGGCAAGAAAACAGCGATACAAACGAAAATTATTTCCGTCCGGCGAGCCGTGTAGCAGTGGAAGTTTTAAAAGAAAATAAGTTAAGTGCATAAAATTAATATGATGTTATTAGAACCCAAAAAAGATATTTTTAGTCAGTTAATAAAAGAAGCAACACGTGACGAATTGTTATGGATGAATGGCTTCTTGTCTGGTGTCCTTAGCTCAGAAAAAGACTATACCGGAAATGTTTCTGGCAATAATATTGCTGCGAAACCTAAGATTGAAAAGCTAACGATATTGTATGCGACAGAAACCGGAAATGCAAAGTCCTTGGCGACGAAATTCGCGGCCACGTCGAAAAAAATTGGTATTAAAACGAAACTTACTTCTGTAGAACAATATCGGTTGTCCGATTTGCAAAAAGAGGAATATTTTTTTGTAGTTATCAGTACACAAGGAGATGGCGAGCCACCTTTAGCGGCTGCAAAATTTTTCAATGCTATACATGAAGGCGATTTGATCTTGCCGAAATTGAAATATGGAGTGTTGGCCTTAGGTGATAGTTCTTATCCATTATTTTGTCAAGCTGGTGAAGATGTTGACAAACAGCTGGAACTACGTGGTGCCAGACGTGTAGTTCCTTTACAGAAATGTGATACTGACTATGACGAAGTGGCAAATAATTGGTTTGAAAGCCATATTGTGTCGCTTAATGCATCGCAGCCTTCTAATAGCGCTGCGCCTGCTATTATAAAAAAGAGTAGTGCAAAGAAAATTTACAACGGTCGTGTGATTACTAATTTTAACTTAAATGATAAAGATTCACACAAAGAGACGCATCATATTGAAATTGAAGCAGAAGATATAGAATATACACCTGGAGATGCATTGGGTGTTGTACCTGAAAACCCTATTCATGCAATAGAAGAAATTCTCCATTTGAGTGGGTTGCAAGCGAATACCAAGGTCGTTTGGAAAGATAGTGAGTATGAAATTTTTGATTTATTAAAGAACAAATTACAAATTATTTATTTGCATGAAAGAGTTGTCAATAAATATGCTTTAGTTGTAGGCCAGGAGATACCCGAGACACGTATGAACTTAACTGACCTTCTTAAAATATATCCCGTAAAAAATACGGATGAACTTTTACAGGTTATACAGATATTGGAACCTATTGTACCACGCTTGTATTCTATCTCTTCATCACCAGAAGCCCATGGTGGAGAGGTACATATTACAGTTGCGCGCGATAAATTTCTTGTAAATGAGAAGGAGGAAGTAGGTTTATGTTCTCATTATCTGACGCAACTACCCATTGATACAAATTTGAATTTCTATATTCATCCGAATAAAGTTTTTCGGATGCCTTCTGAATATAGTGATGTAATTATGATTGGACCAGGTACGGGAGTTGCTCCATTTCGTTCTTTCTTATTTGAACGTGATGCGCAGGGTGCTTCTGGAAAGAACTGGCTATTTTTTGGAGACCAGCATTTTACAAGTGATTTTTTATATCAAACTGAAATACAATCTTTTCTTGACTCTGGTGTACTTACGAAATTCAATGGTGCTTTTTCTCGCGATCAGGAACATAAAGTATATGTGCAACACAAGATGCTTCAGGAAGCAGAAGAATTATTCGAGTGGTTGGAAACAGGTGCATATATTTACATCTGCGGCGCAAAAGAACCAATGAGTTTTGACGTTGAAAAGACGCTTGTGGAAATCATTGCGACCCAAAAACATATAGATGAGTCGCAGGCTGTTGCGTATATAGAAAACATGCGTGAGGCGGGAAGATTATTAAAAGACGTATATTAATAGAGAGAAACAGTTGAGAAATTGAAAGTGAGTATCGTAGGTGATAGGAATTAATGAAGCTGATAATTGTTAGAAAATAACGGACAAGAACAATGAGTATAAATGAATCGGGTACAGAAAAAATAAAAAAGGCCAGCAGGGGATTGCGTGGAACATTATTGGAAAGCCTGGCTGATGAACACACTGGTGATATTAGGGAAGATGATAAAGCACTGGTGAAATTTCATGGAATGTATATGCAAGACGACCGTGACCGACGAGAAGAACGTGCGGCAAAGAAGCTCGACAGACTTTGGGCTTTTATGGTGCGTTTGCGCTTACCGGGAGGATTTCTTACAGCAGAGCAGTGGGAAGCCTTACATCAGGTAACAAAAAGCTATACTTCCGGGACTATAAAAATAACTACGCGTCAGACGGTACAATTGCACGGTATTTTGAAACATCACGCAAGACCCACCCATCAGGCATTTAATTTAGCAAAGCTTGATTCTATCGCGGCTTGTGGTGATGTTAATAGGAATGTATTGGCATCGGCGCACCCTGATGTTTCTCCTGTTCATGGAGAAATCTATCAGACTGCTGTGCATTTAAGTGCTTTGCTGAAACCTAAGACGCGAGCGTATTATGAGATATTTGTAGGAAGTGAGAAAGTAGCGGAAAAAGTGGAAGAAGATCCTTTGTATCAGGAACGTTATTTGCCACGTAAATTTAAAATTGGTATAGCTATTCCTCCGCAAAATGATATAGATGTTTTCGCTAATGATTGCGCTTTGATTGCCATTATAGAAAATAATAAATTAATTGGGTATAATGTCGGTGCGGGCGGCGGCATGGGTGCTACGCATGGCAACAGTGCCACCTATCCGCGTTTGGCTTCTCTGTTTGGTTTTATAAAAAAGGAGGATTTAGATAAAGTGGTTTATGAGATTGCTACCGTGCAGCGAGACTTTGGTAATAGGGAAGATCGTAAATTGTCGCGATTAAAATACACGATTGACAAAATGGGGGTGGACGTTTACAAAGCCGAAGTGGAGAAACGCAGCGGTGTAAAATTTGGGCCGTTAAAACCTTACACTTTTATACGACGTACAGATGATTATGGTTGGGCAAAGAATCATGAAGGGAAATACTATTATACTGCCTTCGTAGAAAATGGGCGTGTCCTGGATGAAAACGGGGTTCAGTTTCAAACTGCATTTTTGGAAATTGCAAAATCGAGAAAGGCAAATTTTCGCTTTACTTGTAATCAAAATATTGTCATCAGCGATATATTAGAGCAGGATAAAGACTTCATTGAGGCCATTTTGCAGAAATATAATATTATTCAACATACAGATGAGTCGTCTGTGTTGAGAAAAAGCGCTATCGCCTGTGTTGCGCTAAATACTTGTGCTCTAGCACTTGCTGAATCGCAAAGATACCTACCATCTTTAATAACTAAAATTGAAGACTTGGTAACTAAATATCATCTGGAAAATGAAGATATTTCTATTCGTATGACAGGTTGCCCAAATGGCTGCGCGAGACCTTACATGGCTGAAATAGGTTTTGTGGGTACTTCACTTGGACATTACAACATGCATATTGGTGCAGACGCACTGGGTACAAGAATGAATAAATTATACAAAGAGAATCTAGAAGAAGCTAATATTCTAGTGGAACTGGAGGAGTTACTTGCTTCTTTTGCGGAAGGGAAAAATGAGAAAGAAACCTTTGGGGACTTTGTCGTAAGAAAAGAATTAGTATAAATTTTTCAAAAATTACTTTGCCGAGAGATACTATTAATAATATTACGCCTTTAAAAGAAGTGAATAACTTGTTTCCCGTTTTTTTAAAACTGGAACAGTTGAGGTTATTATTAATTGGTGCGGGAAATGTTGGTCTCGAAAAGCTTTCGGTTGTTTTGAATAATGCACCGAAAACGAATGTATATGTGGTTGCCAAAGAAGTAATTGCGGAATTCTCTTTGTTAATAGAAGGGAAAGAAAATATTAGAATTGCTCAGAGACCTTATCATATCAGTGATTTGGACAATTGTGATATAGCTATTATTGCGACTGGCGACGATGTTTTGAATGAACAGGTTCATAAAGATGCGAAATCAAAAGGAATCTTATTAAATGTAGCAGATAAACCAGCCCTTTGTGATTTCTATTTAGGTTCTATTGTTGGGAAAGGTAGCCTCAAAATTGCGATTTCTACCAATGGCAAATCGCCAACAATGGCCAAACGTCTGAAAGAAATTATCAGTAACTCTTTGCCAGAGGAACTGGAAACATCTTTAGACAATTTGCAAAAAATCCGCAATAGTTTAAACGGAGACTTCCATGAAAAGGTTGAAAAATTAAATGCGCTTACAGAGGTTTTAATTAGTCCTAAACAGAAAGAAGTATTGTCGAAACCTTTTCTTTTGCGTACTTCATTTTGGAAAAAAATTGGTTTGAACATTTCTATTTTACTGGCAGCGATGTTGCTGGGCTATTGGGTATTTGGTTTTTTAATGCCTGTCCATTGGGTTACTAAAAGCTTTGATTATATCGCTAACAGTCTCGATGAAAATTTCTTTTGGATGTTTGCAGCCGGTTTTGTGGCGCAGCTTGTAGACGGCGCGATGGGAATGGGTTATGGTGTGTTGTCTACTACATTTTTATTATCTTCTAATCTTCCTATTCCTGTCGCGGGTATCAGTAGTAGTGTACATATGGCGGAGATGTTTTCTATAGGAACAGCCGGTATCAGTCATTACAAATACAAACACGTTAATAAAAAACTGTGGGTTGCCTTGGTTATTCCTGGCATTATAGGGGCAGTTTTGGGCGCTTTATTTATAGGCACTTTAGGCAATAGTTTTGGGTATATTATGCGTCCGATTATTGCTGTTTATACTTTTTATTTGGGCTTTAAAATATTAAAAAAAGCGTTTAAAAGTATTCGGGCACAGCGTCAACGAAAAATTGTAAATGTTCGCCCGGTGGCTTTTATAGGTGGATTTTTAGATGCATTCGGTGGTGGTTGGGGGCCATTAGTTACCAGTACACTTATCTCAGGTGGCCGCGATCCTTTATACACTATTGGTTCTTCTACCTTTACCAAATTTTTTACTTCTATTGCCAGTACTGCAACTTTTATTATTGTGTTTAACCAAATGCATTTCCAGGTAATTGCCGGGTTAGTTTTTGGAGGTGTGCTTGCAGCACCCCTAGCTGCAAAGCTCTCAGGTAAATTACCTTTAAAAACGATGTTTATCTGCGTTGGTATTTTGGTTATTTTGTGCAGCCTGCGTGTGATGTGGATGAGTTTTATGTAGGGCATCTCCATCTTCCCAAAATGTCTTTTAGCTTATTCTATTCTTGGGCTTTTGTATAATGGCAAATTCTGCGAATCCCAATAAATCCCAAAAAATATTCCCCTCGAGTTTTTTACCTTTTATCCATTTACCCATTATTCTAAAAGGTGTCGCTAATAAAAATAAAGTATTTCTTCTGGTACCTGAGGCGATTATGTTACAGTTACCCTCTTCGAATATTTTTTCTATTTCTGTTACACTATAAAGCCTAACATGCGTAGGGTCGTCATGAAAATTGAGTGTGCCACTCATAGAGGGTAGTTTTTTACTTTTATTACCGGGATATTCTACATAAAAATAACCGCCTAATTTTATTTTGGGAATTAAGTGCTTTAAAACTTCGTCACCGTTGGTCAGATGTTCAATCACGTGTGCCATTCTAATAAAGTCGAAATAATTATCAGGGATAGCATTGAATTGAAGTTTGGTCAGATCCATCTCGTAAAATGCTGTCATTGCATCAAAATCGTCTTGATTGTTGTTGTAGCTTTTGTCTAAATCAACACCGTGGTATTCGCAATTCGGAAATAGTGCTTTGGTTTTCGATGCTGAATTATTGCCGGCGCCTATATCCAATAGTGTAAACTTATTATTTTTAAAATATTTGTTTATGTAAATGGACTTAGGGGATAATTTTTGAAGAGATTTATAAAAAGACACTTTTGATTATTTTATTTTGAAATGAATGTAAAGAGAGAGTGGGGCTAAACAGAGACCTCCATTTTTTTTGAAATTTTACCAACCGCCGCCTGCGCCGCCACCTCCGCTGCTTCCTCCGCCGAAGCCGCCGAACCCGCCACCTCCGCCGAATCCCCCTCCACTATTGCCACCGCCGAAACCGCCTCCAAGTCCACCAAAGAACATAGGCCAGAACATTCCGCCCCAACCTTTTCGACTTGCAATCCCACCGCCGCCACCGCCACTTGAGCGAGCAATAATAACAATAATGATGATAACAATAATTAAAAAAGTGCCTAACCCACTTCCGCTACTGTCTTTTTGTTTGCGTGGTACTTTGTATTCTCCTGTAGCTGCGGCAGAAAGAGAGTTGATAGCCTCATCAATTCCTCTATAGTAATTGCCTTGTTTAAAATTGGGTGTGAGATCGTTGTCAATAATGCTTTTAGTTTGTACATCGGTAATTGCACCTTCTAACCCATAGCCAATTTCTATCCATATTTTATGATCTTTTGCTGCATAGAGTATTAATACGCCGTTATTTTTTTCTTTACTGCCGATACCCCAACTACGAAAAAGTTTGTTGGCGTAGTCTTCAATAGGATATACGTTACCGCTTGCATCCTGAAGTGTAGGAATCGTTACAACTGCAATTTGGTTCGAAGTACTATCGTCCAGCGCGTCTAATTTTTGTTCTAGAATAGCGCTTTGTTCAGGAATTAAAAGGCCTGCATTATCCACTACCAAACGAGGTGGATTGGGCTTTGGTAAAATAGTTTGCGCTCCTAAGAAATTAAAATTAGATAATAGAAGCACCAAAAAGGATAGGCCTATTATTTTGTATATACGATGGGATAAATTCACTAAAGCTATTTTTAAAATTATTTACCAAAGACAATATCATCAGGCAACTCATTTTTATCTGTGGTTGCATCATAAGGGAAAGCTTTGGCAAGTGACTGACCGATTTCTAGAATTACCTCTATCAAACCTTTTGCGTAATTGTTTTTATTGAAATGGCTAATCATCTGTTGTACTTTTTCATTCCAGAATTGACTACCCGCCTTTTGGTAAATGGCTTCATCGGCAAAGATAGCGAGTTGTTTGTCTTTTAGTGCCACATAAACCAATACGCCATTGCGTTGTGTCGTTTGGTACATTTTTAGTTTCGCAAATATTTCGATGGCGCGGTCAAGCGCATTTACATAACTGCATTTGCTTTCTACATACAAACGTACCTCACCACTAGTAGATACTTCTGCTTGCTGTATGGCGTGCACAATTTCTTCCTGTTCTTCAACAGAAAAAAACTGAGGTACCTTTTTTTTGAAAATATTAAACATTGAATGTAGGGAAATTATTTAATGTCAAAATTAATATCCGGGTTTTTTTCGCTTCCTGCATCAGCTTTGTAATAAGCTTTTGCGTGAAAACCAAAAATGCCAGCCATTATATTCCTAGGGAAAGTTTTTACTTGTAAATTATACGAATTAACTGCTGCATTATAATCACGGCGTGCAATGTTAATGCGGTTTTCGGTGCCTTCAATTTGGGT
>NZ_JBNQGD010000162.1:0-5179 GCF_050436765.1 Arachidicoccus sp.
TATGGACGCTAGAAAGCCAATCGCTGCGGCCGTAAGTAGGGCACCTTTTTTTATGGCGATTTCTCCGGCTTTGATTTCTGAACCTTTAAGGCGAATATTGCTCCCGCATTTCAGCATTTCATCGTTAATAATTAGTTCTTTGCTTTTAAGATTAATTTTTTCCTGCATCACGACGGTGTCGGCATTTTCGGGCAGAGCTGCTCCTGTGAAAATGCGTACTGCCTGCCCGGGTTTTAAGACAATTTTTTTATCGTCACCGGCAGCCATTTCTCCGTCTGTCAATAACGTTTTTTGTGAAGCGAAATCTTCAAACTTAAAGGCGTAACCGTCCATTGCTGATTGTGCAAAAGCAGGTACATTCGCCGGTGCCCATATATCTTGTCCAAGCGTTAATAAGACAGCTTGCTCTATCTTGAATATTCGTGCTGGTAATGTCTGCACTTTCTCTTTGATGATATTTTTTGCCTCAATTACTGAAATCATTTTTTATTTGATTATTTTTCTTTCGTTTTATCTGAATGGCCTAAGTTTTTCTCTGGACTGATTAGGTCCCTCACCAATTGTTTTAACTCCTTTATTTCTGGAAAACCGCCTTGTGTTTTTCTGTCGAAAATAATCCTGCCATTTAATCGGATACTGAAGTGGCCACCTTCATCAGAGGGTTTTAAAAGGATTCCTTCCAATTCGTCTGTAAAAGTCGTCAGGAGTTCTTGAGCGATGTATGCGGACCGTAATAGCCATCCGCATTTGGGACAATATTCGATAATTATAATTGCTTTCATATTCGGTCCTATTTTTAGATTTAATTTAGGTGGAGTCTTTTAAACTCCCATTTATCCACCGATTTCCACCATGCTTCTATTATGAATTTTAGCGGTGTTTATCCCCGCGAAATCTCCGTGAAATTGGCCGCCGGTTGCGAGGGCTTTTTTTGAAATAGATTGTTTTATCAGAGGCAAAATATCTTCTCCTTTTCTATAGGCAGTCAATAAATCGGTTTCATTTTCCGAGAATAGACAATTTTTCATTTTACCATCGGCTGTTAATCTTATTCGGTTGCAACCACTACAAAATGGATGACTCATCGTGCTAATAGTCGCGAAATTTCCTAAATGACCCTCCACCTGATAATGCTCTGCAGTATCATGGATACTTCGTGGCATGGAATTGAATTTGTATTTTGTGGCAATTAGTTTTAACACCTCAGATTGCGCCATTACTTTTTCGCTTTCCCACAGGTTTCCTTCAAAAGGCATATATTCAATAAAACGAATTTCCAGTCTGGTGTTTTTTGTCAACCTAACAAAATCAATTATTTCATCGTCATTTGTGCCCCTCATCACGACCATATTTATTTTTACCTTAAACCCTTCAGCTAATATTTGTTGAATATTCGACCAGATTTGTGAGAAAAGATTCGTCTTCGTTATCGCTAAAAATCTATCGGCTTTCAAAGTATCTAAGCTGATATTTATCGTATGAATACCGCTTTTTTTCAACGAAGAGATAAAGCGGTGCAGCTGGGCACCATTGGTTGTGATGGTAAGTTCTATGGGGTATTTTGAAAGCCTTTCTATAATTTCTCCGGCGTCTTTTCTTATCAATGGTTCTCCCCCAGTGAGCCTGATTTTATTGACCCCGAGGTTATAAAATATTTTGGTAAAAGATTCAATTTCGTCTGCGGTCATTAACTGTTTAGCAGGAGAAGCGACATGTTTTTCCGGCATACAATAGATGCATTTAAAATTGCAGCGATGCGTAAGAGATATACGCAAATAGTTGTGCATACGGCCGAATGTATCTGTTAGTGTCATCATTATATTAAGTATAAATTGGGAAAATGTTTGTGTTATCAGTTTTTATTAATTTCAAGAATGTTTAAGAAATAAATTTCAGTTGGGGTAGTTTTATTTTTATAAAATCCTCTCTATCTGCGTCACATAATGGGCAAACATAATTTTCGGGTAATCCTTCAACGTTTTTACCAATCGCTTTGTCGTCCGCTTCTGGCCACGGTGCTCCATCATAAACCGTTAGGCAATTTTTACATTGATAAATTTCTTTCTCTTCTTTAGCAGGCCCTTCGTTGGATTTTATCTGGGCTGTACTTTCGGGTAATAACTTATTGGCATTATCTTGTTCGTAAAACATTTTGCAGAGTGAAACCAGGTAGGGGCCGATGTAATTTTTTTCTACTTTCTCGCGAAATAATGTGAGCTCCGCTCCATTAGGATTAAAGTCTTTTTCATACAAAATGTCATATCGGTCCAAAGATTTTAATCTGTTGACATTTTTGAAATCACTTTTGCGAATGACAATGGAGGCAAACATGTTAAACAATGGTTTTGTCTGAATGGCGAAACACATGCCATATGTACGCACGTCTTCTTTATCAAAATAGCGGATGATGATTCTTTTTAAGATTAAGGCCTCTTTATTATCTTCTATCTGCCAGTTCAATTCGTTGGCAGCGTGCCTTACATTGATGCGATATTTACCCAAAATGTAGTCCCAATAATGTCTTTGCGTGGGGTCGATACCCTTGATGATAAGACTTTTCCAGCTCGTCGTATATATTTCGCCAATTCTTGTTTCCAGGCAAACTTCGCACGCATCTAGCAAGAAATTTATGGGGAACAATTCATCTCTTCGATAAATGCCCAACCAATAGGTATTGTCAGATTTATTAAAACCTTCGTAATAAGGAAGTGAGAATTTTGGGATGGATAACGGCCCCTCCATGGGCTTATGTGTATAATGGAATCGCTTGTTATTTTTAACGCTCTCAAACAAGGCGCTCCCATTAGTATTCACTTTGGGTTGTTCATAAATCAAATTTTCTATCATTTTTGAAAGATTGGCTATATCATTGGTATAAATCAATTCTGGCCAACAATAAATAACGCGAGAATGGGGGAAACGAATATACAAATACCAAAAATGTGCTGAGGTAGAACTGACCCAATTGAGGTGTCCGGTAAAGAATAAAACAAACCGTTGGTTCTTGTCACAGATATTTATTTTCAGGTGAGGTTCACTCTCAAATAAATCGAAGATGTCTTTATACACGCCCTCTTTCAACCAACTGTTACTGGTAAAAATACCGTCAGCCGGATAAGAGCTTACGGTGTTTGGGTATGCTTCTTTTTTATGATAAAAAATGATCTCTTTTTCTTTGCAGGCATTGGCAAAATTTGTATAGTATTTTAAGGGTACTTCCATTAACAACTGTTGCCGCAACCCAAAACGCATATGTTCTACCCTTGCTTCTTTTGCTAAAAGAAGTACTTCTTTTAAATAACCAGGTGAAATTATGCCTCCTTTAAAATTGATTACAATTGAATTTGTCGTTACCATAATTATAAAATTATATTCGATAGAAATAGTGCCTTACTGCTTTTTAAACAACTGCGCTTATTAAATTAATTTCTGAATTTTCTACCACCTTGGACTCACCTGCATTACCGGTTAATTTGTCTAGAATTGCTTGTATCTCCGAACGGCAACTACCACAGCCCATACCGGCACCGGAAGCTTTGCATAATGATATGAGATTGGAATTTCCTTCCTTTATTTTATTGATAATATTTCCTTCGCCCACGTTGCCGCAGGAACAAATAAGCTTGCCTAAAATGGGATCTGCTTTATTTCCGGATCGTAACAGTTCTAGACGTTTTTCGCTGAGCTCTATTTTGTTTTCAATTAAATCTTTAAATTCAACAAACTCCGATTTGTCGCCAATTAAAATAGCCCCTACAAGCCTGTCGTTATAAATAATACATTTCTTATAATAGCGTTTTGCCTTGTCGATAAATAATACTTCCTCGTAGGCCTCGTCACCTGCGGGAATGGTCGTTAATCCCAGAGAACATAATTCTGCACCATGAACTTTTAAGATATTCATTTGTAACGAACCTTCGTAATATTGGGAGATATTGCCATTTAAAAATTGTGCCACAATACCCGCCTGCTGCTCCGCAGCCGCCGTGATTCCATAAAGGGAGCCTTTAAACTCGGCAATTTCGCCTACTGCAAAAATATTTTTATCAGATGTTTGCAGATATTCATCCACTAATACGCCTCGCTTGCAGTCGAGCCCACAAGCCCTTGCCAGTTCGATATTTGGGATGGTTCCTATGCCTAAGATGATTGCTTGACAATTTATCTCTTGCCCGCTTTTTAGCTTGATACCCGTTACTTTCTTGCCGCCAATTATCCGTTCGATTTCATCATTATAAAAGACATCGATTCCTTTTTCTTGTAATTCTTCGTGTAACAATTGGCTTCCCAAATTATCCAATTGTTTATCCATTAATTTGGAGCTTCGATGGATAATACTAACATCTATATTCATTTCTTTTAGTGAAGCGGCCATCTCTATACCAATTAAGCCGCCGCCCACAATTACTACTTTTCCATTTTTTTGATCCAAATAATTTATAAAATCGTCTGCGTCATTGCGTGTGCGCATAGTAAAAATGCCGCCCATTTTCGGCATATCTTTTATAGTCGCGGCGCGACTCCCGGTCGCTATTATCAGCTTATCATAGCTGTGTTTTCTTCCCTTGTTGTCGAGAATTATGTTGTTTTGACGGTTTATGTTTTCCACACTTAATCCTCGATGCAATTTTATGCCGAGATCCAATTCTTCCTGATCCTTCATCTTAATAAGTTGCTGCCAATTTTGGGCACCGTTTATATAGTCAGGCAATAGCACCCGGTTGTAAAAAGGATGATCTTCTTTGCTAAAAATTTCTATCTCATCCACTTTGTTTAATGCTCTATAACTTTTGACGAACCCAAACGCGCCAGCTCCTGCCCCAATAATGACAATTTTTTGCTTTGGTTTTTGATAACGCGCCACTTCCACCGCTGAAAACTTAAAGTCCGGTTCTTTTGAAATTGGGTCTACCAAATTGTTGGTAACATTGTTGGCGCGGTTAAGATCACTGCTCAATATTTTCCCCCAGTGCATAGGTAGAAAAACGACCCCCCGGCGGATAGTTGTCGATATTGTTGCGTTGACACGTACTTCTCCACGCGCACTTTTTACGGTAACTAAATCATTTTCGTCTATATTGCGCACCACTGCGTCATCAGGATGAATCTCTAAAAAGGCATTCGCAATATGCTTCTTTAATTTATTTACTTTTCCTGTCTTACTCATTGTGTGCCATTG
>NZ_JBNQGD010000163.1:0-4040 GCF_050436765.1 Arachidicoccus sp.
TTCGCTATTACCCAATTTGGTTTTGGTTTGTCCTTCGAATTGCGGTTCAGGTACTTTTACCGAAATAATAGAACTTAACCCCTCTCTGAAGTCATCTCCCTCAACCGTTACTTTCGCCTTTTCAAACAACCCTTGTTTGTCGCCATAGCTTTTAAACACGCGCGTTAACGCCTGACGGAAGCCCGTAACATGAGTACCTCCCTCGATGGTATTAATGTTATTTACGTAAGAAAATATGTGTTCTTTAAAATCATCATTGTAACTCAAAGCCACTTCTACCGTGACATTCGAGGCTTCATCATAGCCGTCTACATATAAGCTATTAGGAATAATCGGCGAGCGTTTTGCATGTTTGTCCAACATCTCTAAGAACTCTACTATACCACCTTCACTATAAAACTCCTTTTGATATGTATTACCCTGATCATCTTTCTCCCGCAAGTCTTGTAGAATGATTCTTACTCTTCTATTTAAGTAAGCCAATTCACGCAAGCGACCTTCCAAAATATCTTTTTGAAAAACAGTTACCTGAAAAATAGAATCGTCCGGCCAAAAATGAACTTTTGTACCTGTCTTATCAGAAACGCCTATCTCTCGTACTTTATAAACAGGGATACCTTTATGGTATTCCTGTTCAAATATTTTTCCATCTCGATGAACAGTGGCTTTTAACACCGTACTCAATGCGTTTACACAACTCACACCCACACCATGCAAGCCCCCTGAAACCTTGTAAGTATCTTTATCAAATTTACCGCCAGCATGCAGCACCGTCATTACAATTTCCAGCGCACTCTTTTGTTCTTTGGTATTGATACCGGTAGGAATACCACGACCATCATCGATAACAGAAACGGAATTATCTTCATAGATAGTAACATTTATGTTGGAGCAATATCCGGCAAGCGCTTCGTCAATTGAGTTATCCACTACTTCATAAACCAGATGATGTAAACCCTTCACCCCTACATCTCCAATATACATAGCCGGTCTTTTCCGTACCGCTTCTAACCCTTCTAATACTTGTATGCTATCTGCGCCGTACGCTTTATTTTGTGTTGGTTCCACAACTTCACCCAGGTTTTCTTGACTCATAAATTTATTTAAAAAATACTTGATTTTATCGTTTAAAAAAGTGTAGCGAAGTTAAGCTATTTTACCGAATAAATCAACCTCGAAATTGCCACAAAAATGTGTTTTTTTAACCATCAAATCACCCAATTAATGACGATATTTTCTGCGTACTTCCTGGACAATATTAATCAATGCGTTAATTGTTTTACATTTGCCAAAATCATTAAAAAGTAAAATATGCCCTCTTCTTTTTTTAATAATATTGAAGATTTTTTGGAACCAGTAAATCTCATGCAACTTTCAAATGACGAAGGTTTCAAGCCAACTCAAATTGGGGAAAAGGTAGAAGTGTTTGATCGTTCTTTCCCAGATTTAGATGAAGCAGATATTATTATATTAGGGATGGGAGAAGCTCGTGGCGCCGCCTTGCCGGGTGAAGGAAGTCGCTCCGCCAATCAGGTACGTAGTGAGTTTTACCAATTATTCCAATGGCATAACCAATTAAAAATAATAGATATTGGCAATGTAAAAACGGGCAAATCTTTGCAAGATTCTTATGCGGCGTTAAAATTAGTCATGTCGGAATTGTCTATTTTTAAAGCAAAAGTGGTCATTCTTGGCGGTTCACACGATTTAACCGTTCCACAGTGTGATGCCTATGCTGCCAATGAAATGAACTATGTACTCACGTGCGTGGATGCCAAAATAGATTTAAATGCTGACAGCGTAGCGCCCGCTGATAAATTTTTATTAGATTTATTTACCAAGTCGCCTAATCACTTACAGCACTACAATCACATTGGTTTTCAAAGCTATTTTGTACATCCACAAATGTTGGAAACGATTGATAAACTTAGGTTTGATTGTTTTAGAGTAGGCAAAGTAAAAGAAAGATTAGAGGAGATGGAACCTCAAATTCGTGATTCTGATATTTTTAGCTTCGATATCTCTTGCATTCAAAACAGTCACGCCCCCGCCAATAATTTAACTCCCAATGGCTTTAACGGTGAAGAAGTATGCACCTTATTTCAATATGCAGGATTAAGTAATAAAGTGAAAAGCATTGGCATATACAGCTATTTTGAACATTTGGATAAGAATGCCCAAACCGCCAAGCAGATTAGTCATTTGCTTTGGTATCTGATGGATGGCATTTATCAGGGAAAGCAAGAAGCTAATATAGAAAATAGGGCGCATTATAATGAATTTCATCTAGCATCTGAAGATATGAAAACGGTTTTTTTACAAAGTAAAATTACCAATCGGTGGTGGATGCAACTACCCAATGAAGAGTTTATATCCTGCAGTCGACTAGATTATGTGTTAGCTACGCAAAATGAAATTCCTGAGCGCTGGTTGCGCGCCATTGAAAGAAGCTAATACTTTTGAGTGACAATCTGATTTACAATAAGCGTTAAGGCCTGTATAAAACAGGCCTTATATAATTAAGTTACGAAAAGAAAATTCACCAGGATTACGTAATTATAATTAAAGATTTAATGCTCTTTTGGCCTATTTATACATAAATTCATAATACTCGTGGGCCATACGATTGCTATCAAATTGAAAACGCACATCGCGCATTCCGTTTTTCATTATTTGACGCCAGGTATCAAACTCTTTATAATATACCGGCAAGATTTCATTTTCTAAAATATGATACATCATTTTTAAATCATACTCATCTTGCTCATGTACTTGCATATTGTCGTAATCTCCTTTTGGTACAACAAATCCATTATGTCCGTGATTGATAAATTCCGGAATCCATCCATCATCGGTTGAGAAGTTTACAGCTCCATTCATAGCAGCTGTCATACCACTTGTTCCGGAAGCTTCGCGTGGAACACGTGGGTTATTGAGCCATAAGTCAGCCGCTTGCTTTAAACGCTTACTCAGAGTCAATTCATAGCCGACCAATACAGCTACATTTTTATATTTTTTACTTTCATTCACCAAACGATCAAAAGTACCAATAGCCGAATAATCCATTGGATAAGGCTTTCCTGAAAAAATAATTTGGACCGGATGTTTTGTATTTTGAATTAGCTTTAGAAAGCGTTCCTCATCTTGTAATAAAAAATCGGCTCGTTTATAACCCGCAAAACGCCTCGCCCAAACAATGGTAAAAACATTTGGATCAAAAATTTTTCCGGTTTGATCTGCAACAATTTCAAAAGCCCTCTTTTTCAGATACCTCTTACGATCATCAAATAACCAGTCTTCTCCTTCATTGAATGCTTTGTACAATTGTTTGTCTGCCCAATAAGTCCAGTTTTGTGCATTGGTAATAGAAATTATCTCACAAATATTATCATATTGCTGCCACATTTTTTTTGAAACATTCCCATGCAGCTTCGATACGCCATTGGCTTTTGAAGCAAAACGCAATGCCGTTAGAGAATGATTAAAGTCGTCACCATTGATCCCGCTCAATCTTCGAACTTCATCAATACTCAAACCACAGAAATAAGACATTTTGTGACACAAATAAATATTGTGTTTTTCATTCCCTGCCTCTTCAGGTGTATGGGTAGTGAATACCAATTTTTCTTTAACCTGATCAAGATTTTTAAATTTATTTAAAAGATAAAAAGCCGCAGGTAATCCATGTGCTTCATTAAGATGATAGCGTTCCGCGTTAAAATTCAGTTTATCTAAAAGCTTGGCACCGCCCACCCCTAACAAAATATATTGTGCCAATTTTGTTGCTTCATTAGCGTCGTATAATTTGTGTGAAATCGTCTGTGAAATATAATCGTTCTCAGCTAAATCAGTACTTAATAAAAACAAAGGAGCAGTTTTAAAAACTTGTGGGCTCAAATATAAAACCTTTACCCAAACATCCGAATCATGTATTTTAATGGTGAATTTTATATTGGTATCCTTTAAAAACGAATAAGTTTTCTCAGCCCAAGAAGTTTGCATTGTCTGATCGGCATTGCGGATTTGATCATAATATCCGT
>NZ_JBNQGD010000164.1:0-8520 GCF_050436765.1 Arachidicoccus sp.
CATTCAAAAATATAAAGAAAAGGCCTATCATGATAATCAACGATAGGCCTTTCTTTAACTATATTTCCTTGTCGACCCTTGGTTCGCAACTGCTGGCAATAGGAGTATTTAGTAAGCGGCCATAAACCCTATGATTGTGCTGTTTGACAAATAGGCCTGTGGGTGACTTCACCTCATCATTTGCTTATAGATTTTCTTTCTTCTTTGGTGATTTCAAATTCCTTTTCCCAAGACATAAAACCTTTCAAACGAGCTATCAAAAAACCAAAGATTTTTGTGATACGAGGCGTACTATGTAAATCTGTCAAATTATCGGTATCATTGAAAGTTGCCGGTTTGTAATCTATTGCCGGAAAAATCAGCCCTATCTATTGTTAAAGCCATTGAAATCTGGGCAGACAATTCCACGATATGGTTTGAAAGTTGCAGGAGGTTCCTGTTTTTTGGATATGCTTTTAATCAAAATTATCATAGAGGTACACGGGCCTCTTGAGAGCCGTCTTACTTTCCGATCCATCCCATTTTGAACAATGGGATGGAATCCCTAAAAATGATTAGTTATATTTAATTTAATAACCCAGTGAATTATGTTTTCTTAAATGCCCATTTCATCAATTCTTTCCAGGTAGGTTTTTTCCCATACATTAGAATCCCCGTACGGTAGATCTTTCCAGCAAACCATGTCGTAAATAGAAAGGTTGCAAAAAGCAATACGATACTCAGTGTGAGTTGCCAGTAAGATACGGCATCTGGTACGCCTTGGGAAACACGTGCCATCATTACAACAGGAGAGGTAAGGGGAAATAAACTGCCAAAAACTGAAAGTCCGCTGGTAGGATTGTTGATAGCTTGCATCATTATTACAAAACCAAAAATAATCGGCAAAGTGATAGGCAATTGCAGCCCCTGCGCATCTTGTTGACCATCACTTACAGTACAGCCAATAGCCGCGAACAGGGAGGCATACAATAAATAGCCGCCAATAAAATAAATAAAAAACATGGAAAGTATCATCGTAAAGTTGATGCTGCTAAGTGCTTGCAATACTTGTTGTACTTGCGCGGTGCTGCCACTTGCATCCATCTGACTACCTATGCTGTGTCCTATCCCCGGAAATAAAATAGGGATTAAAATTAATTTTAAGCCAATACCTAAAACAATCCAGATGATAAACTGTAGAAGCCCAACAGCGCCTATACCTAATATCTTTCCCATCATTAATTGGAAAGGTTTTACGCTACTTACAACAATTTCTGCGATACGATTTACCTTTTCTTCCATCACACCGCGCATTACGCTGGTGCCGTATAAGAGTAAAATCAGGTAAATAAGTATGCCGCTTGCAAAGCCAACGCCGTAGCCTATGCCGGCTTTCATATCTGAATCGTTTTTGTCATTGACGTTTTCAAAAGATACTTTACTTTCCTGTTGTGCTTGTTTTAATAGTCCCTGATTAATGGGCAATGCAGCCATTCTCAATTCTCGGAGACGATTATTGATATCGTCCTGGATCTTTTGTCTGGTAATAATTCCGATTTTTTTGCCGGTAACAATTTGAATACTGTCCGCCAATGTAGTTCCGGCTGGAATATAAATATAACCATCTAATGTTTTTTTCAGCGCCCTTTTATTTAACTGATCACTTGACTCGTTTTTTGCAAAGCTGAACGATATATCTGCGTTTGACGCAATTGTGTCTTTGAAAATATTAGCGTTGTCCACCACCAAGATTTTCGTTTGACTCGTGTTGGTTACACTAAAGTATATAATAGAGGCGTAGATGCCGCAAATTAAAATAGGCAATCCTATGGTAACTAACAGAAAGGTCTTCTTTTGTACGCGGCTGAGAAACTCTCTTTTTAAAATTAAAATTATTTTATTCATTTTTTAGAAATTTAATTATTCTGAAAGCTGCGTGTAGTGGCATCTTTGTTGTTAACTAGTCGTATAAATATGTCATTGAGTGAGGGTAATATTTCACTAAAATGGGCTATTTCAATATTTCTGTCTATAAAATATTTCAATACATCATTGCCAGAACGGCCTTCTTTTATTTTGATCGTGAGGCTATTGTTTTTGCCGGAATGAATATCGAATGTCTCTGAATTTAAAACGCTATTTATATTTTCGGTAGCGCGTAATTCGTAAAGATGTTCTTTGAATTCCTGCTTTATGTTTTCGACAGAGCCATCAAGAATTTTTTTTCCCAAATTTATTAAAGCGATGTTGTCACATATTTCTTCTACTTGTTCCATGCGGTGGGTAGAGAAAATAATGGTACTACCATTTTTCGCAAGATTAAATATTTCGTCTTTAATTAAGTTCGCATTTACGGGATCTAATCCGCTGAAGGGCTCGTCTAAAATGATGAGTTTGGGTGAATGTAAAACGGTAATTACAAATTGTAATTTTTGTCCCATGCCCTTACTCAGGTCCTCTACCTTTTTATTCCACCAGCTTTGCATATCCAGACGCTCAAACCAATATTTTATTTTTTCCATGGCATCTGACTTGCTTAAGCCTTTTAGTTGTGCAAGGTATAGCGCCTGATCGCCTATTTTCATTTTTTTGTATAACCCTCTTTCTTCAGGCATATAGCCAATTTGCTGGATGTCGTCGAGTGGGTCGAATTTTTTTCCGTTAAATATAATTTCTCCTTCATCGGGAAACAGGATGCCGGTAATCATTCGAATTAGGGTTGTTTTTCCCGCACCATTTGGACCGAGCAAACCGAAGATTTTTCCTTCCTCTAATTTGAAACTAATATCATCTACTGCTTTGTGAGTAGCATAATATTTTTTCAGATGTTGCAATTCGAGTATAGCCATGATTATTTGTTTATGGCCAAATTTAATTAACTTATTCTCTCTATTCTAATATTTGCCCTTTGAATATATATTTTCTTGATGAGTTCAATGTATATTGGATAAGTGGTAAAAAAACGGGCAATTCCTTAGAACTGCCCGCTTTTAAATTATAGTTTGAATGAATCAACAACTAATAGCCGCTACTGTCACTGTCTTTATCTCCCAGATTAAATCTATAGCCATATATATAGGAGCTACCCGGATAAAATCCGCGCATTACTACATCTCCTGAAGCTGATTTTATTAATTTCATCGCTTGTTCGGCCGTCTTCACCCTCGTGCCATTAATACTAAATATAATGAAGTTGTTTTCTATGCCTGCTTTTTTGAGCGCACCATCAGTTAAATCCTTCACCTGGACGCCACCGTTTATGCCATATTTGGAAAGCTGATCCGCGTTCAATGTATTTAAGCTGGCCCCCAAGGTTGAAGTGGATACCTCGTCATTGTTATTCATTGCGGTTACGTCACCAATATTGTTTTTTAAAGTGGCAGTAGTTGTATGTTCTTTCCCATCTCTCATAAAACTGACTACTATTTTGTCTCCTGGTTTTTTATCGCCGATTACAGCAGCTAGTTCTCCTGAATTATCTACTGGTATATTATCAATTTTCGTGATTACATCACCTTTTCTTAAATCTGCGGCTTGGGCTGCGCCTCCTTTTGTTATGCTGCTTACATAAATGCCGGTGTTGAAGTTTTGTATATTCAATTTTGCTTTTTGCTCATCAGGCATAGCAGAAATGTCACCATATTCTACGCCCAAATAGCCACGTTGCACCGCACCATATTTGATTAAATCATTGGTAACTTTTTTTACGATGTTTACAGGAATAGCAAATGAATAACCACTATAGGAGCCCGTTTCTGAAGCTATTGCGCTGTTAATTCCAATAAGTTGCCCATCTGTATTAATGAGTGCTCCACCGCTATTGCCAGGATTGACAGCTGCATCTGTTTGAATATAAGATTGCACAATAGAAGAGGCCCCACCATCTGTTTGACGACCCAAACCAATGTCTCTTGCTTTTGCACTAACAATACCGGCCGTTACAGTTACATCCAGCGTAAATGGATAACCAATTGCTAATACCCATTGGCCTAATTTTACATTGTCACTATTGCCATAAACTAAGTAAGGTAGATTTTTGGCGTCAATTTTTACAACAGCTAAATCATAGTTAGGATCGGTTCCGATTACTTTTGCCTTATATGTTTTTTTGTCGCTTGTAGTCACCGTTATTTCTGCGGCATCTTGAACAACGTGATTGTTGGTAATAATATACCCGTCTTGACTAATGATAACACCACTTCCGCTCGCGCGTTGACTGGGAATCGTTTGTACGCCATCGGGAGCTCCAAATAGATTTCCAAAAGGACTACCGTCTCCAAATAAATTTCCCAAAGGGCTTTGACTGGGCGCATTGTTATTGGTAATAGTCCTTGCCTTTGTTTTAATCCTGATATGTACCACCGCGGGCGTTGCAGATGCGCAAGCTGCGGTAAAGTCTAATGGGCCTTGTGGCGATGTAGATTTGTCATAGAAGCTGGCGTAGTTCAACGGCAATTTATCTACCTCTTGCGTACCCGCCATTTTTGCCTCTTGGTACTTTGAAAAACCCCATACACTTCCCATAGCTGTGGTTGCGCTAATAATGATGACCAATAGTAAATTTTTCAATTTCATTGTTTTTGTTTTTTATTTTAAAATATAAATAAATTAACCGAAGATGAATTTTACTTCTTTTCGATTAGAGAAATGCTTTGCGATGTTGTGAAAGAAAATGCATTTATATTTTGATTTATTGTTTCATAAATTTACAGTACAGTTCATTGTTTGACTCATTATAAATTACTAATTAACAAAATGTTTGAAATGATGTATTTAAATATTTAGCGGTTTTATTCTTGTATAATTCTTTATTCGTAACCATTTCGGCGCTATCTGTTTTTTGTTTGGGTGTTAAAAAGGGCGTGATGCTGAAGATTCTTTTAACGGATTTTTGGATGAGCAATGTAATATTGAAGTACAATTTTATAAATTATTGCGCATAATCTTGGAAAAAAAATCGTCGCTTTTATCCAAAAAACGATATTTATTTTTTTATAAGAATGAAAAGAAACTGCGTGAAATTTTATATCTTTCAATTTGCTACTTAATATCAATATAAGTCTCCGTTTGAACTGCCTTTAAACTGATAATTATTATTGAGCGGTTGGTTTCACAAAATAAAATAGATGAAAGGAAAGAAAATACGTGCCAGAAAAATGCTTTATCTCGATAGCCCAAAATCGGGAATTTGGGAAGTCGGTTTTGCACTAAGAGTGGCTTGGCAATTCATGTATAACGCAAGACTGTTGCACAATATTGGCCCTGGCATTACAGTATTTGGCTCTGCAAGACTCGGTGAAGATGACCCTTATTGTCAAGCGGCAAGAGAATTTGGTAAACGGATTGCCGAAATGAGTTTTACAACTATTACCGGTGGCGGCCCAGGAATTATGGAAGCTGCAAATCGCGGTGCGTTTGAGGCGAAGGGTATTTCTGTAGGCATGAATATTCTGCTGCCTCATGAACAACATGAAAATCCTTATCTTACGACATCTATAGTTTTTGAACATTTTTTTACGAGAAAGGTCATGTTGGTGAAACATTCTTTCGCTTTTATAATAATGCCTGGCGGATTTGGTACTATGGATGAAGGTTTTGAGATTCTTACTTTGATACAAACAAGAATGGTTGACAAATATCCAATTGTGTTATTTGGCTCCGTATTTTATAAAAGCGTTCTTGAAGAAATGCAAATAATGGCTGAAAAAGGCACTATTTCACCTGCTGACATAAATTTGCTCTTTCTAACGGATAGTGTGGATGATGCCATGAAGTATATTCAAACTTTTATATACAAAACATATAACATAGTAAAACATAGACCTAGATGGCGCTGGCTCGAAAAGAAATAGGGTTGCCTGGATTGAGAAACGAATAAAAATAATTGTTATGGGGAATTTATCTGCGGGGTTTATTATTATTATTTTGAGCACGATTGTAGTCGTTTCCTACTTGTTTTCCATATTGTCTAACTATATCAAAGTGCCTTCTGTTTTATTATTGCTGCTGACTGGTGTGGCAGTCAGATATATTTCGGATCAACAAGGTTGGGGAGTGGTAGTTCCGGAAAAAATCGTAGAACTCCTAGGTGCTGTTGGTTTGGTCATGATTGTATTAGAGGCCGGTCTTGATCTGCGTTTGGCAAAAAGTAAAGTCTCTCTGATTAGGAATTCCTTTTTCGCTGCGATGTTTGTTTTTCTTTTATCCCTTGCGGGCATTAGTAGTGTATTGCTCTTTTGGCTTCATGAAGCGCCTATAAAGTGCATTGTTTATGCGATACCATTGTCTATTATGAGCAGTTCTATTGTGATACCTAGTTTACAAAGCCTAAGCGAAGTAAAAAAGGAGTTTTTGGTATACGAAGCATCTTTTTCTGATATTATCGGGATTGTGTTTTTTAATTATTGTCTAGGCTCCGAAATTGTGACGCTACATGCCATTGGCGGATTCTTTTTAAACATTTTATTTGCCGTTGTGTTGTCTTTAATATTTTCTATACTCTTATTTTTAATATTAGCTCGTTCGCCGGTAAGTATCAAATTTTTCCTAGTCTTTGCATTGTTGATATTATTATATGAAGGAGGTAAGATGTTGGGCCTGCCGTCTTTATTTATTATACTAATTTTTGGCTTGTTGATGAAGAACTGGGACTTGCTCAATATTCCGGTAATCAATAAATTATTCCCTTTAAAAGAAGTGGATCAGACAAATAAATATTTACAGTCGATCACAATGGAGACTTCTTTTCTTGTTAAAACTTTTTTCTTTTTGATATTTGGTTTTTCAATAGATATTCAGGTAATTGCCCACTCAGAGGTTGTATTGATTGGTAGTATTATCATAGGCGTACTCTGGTTGGCGCGTTTCTTATATTTGAAGTATTTAATAAGAGGAAGTGTATATCCTGAAGTTATTTTTATTCCTCGTGGGTTAGTGACCATCGTTATTTTCTATCAAATTCCTGATGAATTTAAACTCTCGACTTTTAATAACGGTATATTGTTTTATGTAATACTGGTTACCTCGTTAATTATGATGATTGGGCTACTTTTTTATAAGAAGAAAACGGCCGCTAGTACCAATGAGATACTGAAGATGTAAAAATATCCTTTTTCTTTCTAAACTTAAAAAGGCAATGGAGTTTAATTCTCCATTGCCTTTTTAGGTGTTTTCCAGATAAACTTACAACATATTTTTTGATGCTAAATATTCTGCAATTTGCACAGCATTGGTTGCAGCTCCCTTGCGAAGATTGTCGCTGACAATCCACATGTTTAGGGTATTTTCCTGTGTTTCATCTCTACGAAGACGGCCTACAAAAACTTCATCTTTTTCATGCGCCCATAAAGGCATTGGATAAATGAGATCTTTGAGATTGTCCTGTAATATGATGCCACTGCTATTCGATAAAATTTCTTTTACTTCGTCTAAATCAAAATCATTTTCAAATTCTACATTTACGCTTTCACTATGACCACCCATTACCGGAATACGAACAGCTGTTGCAGTTACACGTATGGAATCGTCTTGAAGTATTTTTTTTGTTTCGTTGACCATTTTCATTTCCTCTTTAGTATAACCGTTTTCTAAGAAAACGTCAATTTGAGGAATTACATTTAAGTCGATTGGATAAGGATACGCCTTATCGCCTTCTACTTTATTCCTTTCATTCATTAATTGGTCAACGGCCTTTTTACCGGTACCTGTTACACTTTGGTAAGTGCTGACGACCAATCTTCTTATTTTATATTTGCTGTGTAAGGGATTTAGCGCTACGACCATTTGAATGGTAGAACAGTTGGGATTGGCAATTATTTTATCTTCTGGAGTTAAAACACTTGCATTAATTTCCGGAACGACCAATTTTTTTGTAGTGTCCATTCTCCAGGCAGAAGAGTTGTCAATTACTGTAATGCCAGCAGCTGCGAATTTAGGCGCCCACTCTAAGGAAGTATTTCCACCTGCGGAAAAAATAGCTACATTGGGCTTTGCATCAATAGCGTCTTGCATACCAATGACCTTGTATGTTTTCCCTTTAAAAGTTACTTCTTTACCTACACTTTTTTCTGAGGCTACAGGTAACAGTTCTGTTACTGGGAAATTTCTTTCTGCCAAAACTTGCATCATTTTAGTTCCAACCAGTCCGGTGGCGCCCACTACGGCTACTTTCATTTTGTTTTTTTTTAGATGAATGAAATCATTTTACGACGAAACAACTACATAAAAAAACCTTCCTGTCAGAGGAAGGTTTTAAAATTTTATATAAAGCATATACAAAGTTTACCCTTCCTGTTGAAACGGTTTAATCTTCTTAGTATATTTCTTATTGTTGTTCATCGATGTGCAAATGTATAGAAATAAATTAATAATGGCCATTAGACAATTAATATTTTTTAAATATCATTTTCGTCTGTTATTAATCATTTGTCTTTCTTGGATATCAGAAAGTTGAAAGTTCTATGCAGATCATTATTTATCTGACTTTATGGGAGTGTAATATAAACTGTGTCAGCTAATTTTTTATTTACCTTTACTGAATCA
>NZ_JBNQGD010000165.1:0-1495 GCF_050436765.1 Arachidicoccus sp.
TCTAAGGCAAAGCAAATTGTTTTATCGCAATCCCCCAACTTTTTAACTTGATCCGAAAAAGACGCTATTATAGAAAAACTTTTAACCGAGAAAAAATAAAATACCCAAGCCGCCCATGAAGCGGCTTGGGTATTTTATTTCATTTTGATTAGTTATGTATTTTACACTTAGTTATTACTAATATATGAATATACATCCCCCTCATCGCCTTCGCACTTAATAAAAATATTTTTAGGGATGCTATCAAAACTGACTTTTGTAACAAGTGATTTGTCACAATTTTCTTTATTTTTATTAGCAAAAATTAAATTATTTCCTTCAATTTTCTCAGGCAAATCAGACATATCACCTAATACATATTTTCCAACATAATTGTTGTTTGTATCAAACAATTCAATAACTCCTGTTGTATGATAATTCTTCCCCGATACTCTTGCCCATGTCAAAATTTTATAAGAAATATGAGTATTGGTATGTACTCGTCCAATATATTTTAATTGAACAACGTTTTTTTCATCTTTCTTTTTTGACACATTAAAACAAAAGATTTTACCTATCTTATTGTTAGATAATACTTTTAATTCCATCTTCCTTGTTATAATACTATCTTGTCCCAATCCATTAAAATGTAAAACGATTGAAAAAAATAAAATTATCGATATTTTGTTAAACATAATATGCTACTTAAAAAACTTAATAATTACTGGGGTCTGGTTTATTTGAGTTCTGAATCATGCTTTGTACAGAGCCTGAATAGTTCTGCCCATACTTAGCTGCACCACTACCATTAACTCCATTAATTGTGTTAATTGCATTATCCCAACCTTTAAACGTAAAAGTCATTTTATCTGTCTTGGGATCATAACTAATCCCGCCTTTGAAGCCTTTAGTGGCTAAATCTTTAATGCCTGCATTAATTGATGTTACTGGATCTGGTACCGTATGGTCATTTAACCCATAATTAGCTTTATAAGGAGCATAATCCGCGAAATTATCCATTCCATTATTAACTTGCATAATGTCTTTTGTCCCATTCATGTTAGGATCAGTCCCCACACCTGATTCCTGCATTGCAACAGCCTTGACTTTAGTTGGGTTCAAATCGGGTATTTGAGATGTGGCTGATGCTGGGATAGGATGATTACCATCGGTTACAAGCGATAATTTCCCTTCATTTTTATCCATATTAAATACTGCAGTGCTTGCAGCAATCTGGTAATCATATTTCTGATAAATTGGAGCGGTAGTTGGCGAGCCTCCTTTGCTTGTTATGATGTTAGGCATAGCAACTTTCTCATATTGTCCGTTAGAGTTTTGAACATAAGTTTTGAACTCTGTATTAGATACTATCCGCTTTGTTTCCTGTGCCTGCCTATTGAAATATACAATATCTTCCGGCCCCATACCATCGGGGTCAATAACTCTAATCGGATTGTCAATGGCATAATTATATGGCGACCACCTGCGAGAGGCTTCACTCAATGGGTCTTGCACG
>NZ_JBNQGD010000166.1:0-3350 GCF_050436765.1 Arachidicoccus sp.
TTACGGCCAGAAGAACCTATGCTGATTTATTTTTAAAGTTGTCAAATAATAAAGATATAAATAATAATAAATTATATTTTTATGATATCAATCTTAAGGCTAATTATCAATTAAATAACAAAAGTCAATTATTTGCTTCGGGGTACTTCGGTAAAGATAAATTGGGCTTTGGTAATCAATTTGGCATAGATTGGGGTAATCAAACGGGTACTTTGCGGTGGAATTATATTGTAAGCCCAAAAGTCTTTTCCAACACCTCTTTTATTTATAGTAATTACAAGTATAATATTTTATTAATAAATGATAAAACTGTTTTTCATATCCAGTCTTCCATTAAGGATGTCAATTTGAAACAAGATTTTGAGTGGCATTCAAATAATAAAAGTAATTGGCATTTCGGAGTTAATACTATTTACCATGATATTGCTCCCACAAGATTTATTGGTGGAAACGATACTGCGAATTATACACAGAAAAAGGAAACGCGATTTAGTTGGGAAAATGCATTATACATCAATAATACAGCACAAATAAATTCTTTTATCAATATAAACTATGGTTTGCGATTTTCTGCATATAGTTTACTTGGAGCGGGTAATTACAATTTGTACCGAAGTGGGCAACCGGTGGGAACGACTTCTTTAGTAAAAGGACAAATAGGTAAAACTTATTTTAATATGGAGCCTCGTATCTCCACCAGTTTCTTGCTCAATAAGAATAACAGTTTAAAATTTGCATATGCAAGAAATACACAAAATTTGCATCTTTTGAGTAATTCTGCCTCGACCAACCCAACAGATCAGTGGATAGGAGATAGCTATAATATAAAGCCGGAAATTTCTGATCAGGCCAGTGTGGGTATTTACAGAGATTTGCGGGACCATCATTATGAGTTGAGCGTAGAGACTTATTACAAATGGATGCAAAATCAAATTGATTATAGAAATGGCGCGAACCTCTCCACATCTGAAGACGTGGAGAGTCAATTGCTATTTGGTAAAGGGCGTGCTTACGGAATTGAATTTTATTTAAAGAAAAAGTATGGTCGCTTAACCGGTTGGCTGAGCTATACTTTATCACGTACCGAGAAAAAGATTGATGGCATCAACGACAATCAATGGTATAACGCGACTCAAGATCAGACTCATAATATAGCATTGGTGGGTATTTATAAACTTTCAGATAGATGGAATCTTTCCGGAAACTTTGTTTTTTATACGGGCAATGCTATTACTTTTCCGAGCGGAAAGTACAGTATTGATAATGAAACTGTATTTTATTATACCCAAAGAAATGGATACAGAATGCCAGATTATAATCGTCTGGATTTAAGCGCTACATATACTAGAAAAAAGCGTAAACATTTTGAGAGTTCTTGGGTTTTTTCTGTTTACAATGTTTATGGTCGCGAAAATGCTTATGCAATAAAGTTTCAAGTAGATCCAAATGATGCTTCAAAAACACAGGCTGTACAAACTTCTTTATTCCGTTGGGTTCCCAGTGTCACTTATAATTTTAAATTTTAAATAATGAAAATAAGTGATAAAATATTTTGGCTAATAATCTTTATAATTGGTTCTTTTTCATGTACTAAAGTAATTGACATACATTTGGATACTTCACCGCCTAAATTGGTGGTAGAAGGCATTGTAAGCAATAATTTTAGGGAAACTTTTGTACGTATAAGTAAGTCTGTGGAATTCTCTGAACCCAATAATTTCCCAGCTGTGGACAATGCGCTGGTTATATTGAAAGACAGCAACACAAACGCCTTCGATACATTGTATGAAACAAAAAACAACGAAGGGGTTTTGATATATAAGCCACATAGAATTAAAGGTGTTATTGGTCATACATATCAACTCAAAGTAAATGTTAACGGGCAACAATATGAGGCAAGTAGCCAAATGCCTGATTCTGTTGCCTTTACAGGCTTGAAATTATTTGCCACAAATAGCGCGTCGGATACTTCCGTCACATTTACCATTGTCCCACAATATATTGATCAAAAAGGTGTTTCAAATTATTATCGGTTTATTCAATATATTAATCACAAGAAAGATGATGGTATCAATGTGCTAAATGATGATGTAGGGGATGGCTTGCCTAATGAACGCCCTATTTTTACCAATACGATTAATATAAGACTCAATGACACGGTTGCTGTAAAAATGTTGAATATAGATAAGAATGTATACCAATACTTTTACGAATTGGAACAGAACGCAAATCAGTTGGGTGTAACCCCTAGTAATCCTGTAAGTAATATTTCTAATGGTGCATTGGGGTATTTTTCAGCCCAGTATGAACAAATATCTGTTGCAGTGATTTCTGATGACGGAAAATAGTAGTTTTTAATTTTAAAGACGAGGAACTGCTGCTAACAATTTTTTGGTGTAATCTTTTTGTGGCCGCTCATAAATATCCTGAGCATCTCCGACTTCTTCAACTTGACCATTGTTCATTACAATAATACGGTCGCAAAAATATTTTACAACCGATATGTCGTGTGAAATAAAGATGGACGTAAAATTTAATTCTTCTTTTAAATCGTTGAGTAAATTTAATATTTGTGCTTGTACGCTTACGTCTAAAGCTGATACGCATTCGTCGCAAATAACAAAAGAGGGTTGCATTATTAAGGCCCTTGCTATCACGGCTCTTTGCCGTTGACCTCCACTGAATTCATGAGGGTAACGATAATAATATTTTTCATTGAGACCCACCTTCTCAAGCCATTCTATTACTTTATTTTTGATTAACATTTCAGAGAAAGGTTGATGCATTTTTAATGGTTCTCCGATGGCCTGGCCGATGGTTATTTTAGGATTAAGCGATGCATAAGGATCCTGAAAAATCATTTGTATTTCGGAAGAAAGTGCGCGCATTGGCCGCTTTTTTATTGACAAAATGTTTTCTCCTTTATAGATTATCTCTCCAGAAATTGGTTTCGCTAATTGAACAATGGATCTTCCTAAGGTAGTCTTACCACAACCCGACCCGCCGACTAATCCTATATTTTCGCCTTGAAAAACATCAAAGCTTACATTATTGACAGCTTTGTTGTATTGTAATATTTTTCCGAAAAAATTTTCCCGTACGGAGAACCAAGTATTCAAATTTCTGATAGATAATAGAATTTCGGAATTGGATTTTTGTCCGTTATTATTTGCTCTCTTTGGACTGTTTTCTTTTGCTTTATTTGAGTCACCTAAAAAATCAGAAACGACCGGTAAGCGCTCTGCTTTGTGATAAAGTCCGGGTCTGCAAGCCAGTAACGCCTTTGTATATGGATGTTTTGGAACTGTAAATATTTTTTCTTTATCTGCTATTTCTACAATTTCTCCATT
>NZ_JBNQGD010000166.1:3360-5750 GCF_050436765.1 Arachidicoccus sp.
ATAAAAAATCGCGACCCGGTCCGCGATGGCGGCAACCAAATTAATATCATGTGAGATGAATAGTACACTCATATTGGTCGTCTGCTGGAGTTGTTTTATGAGTAACAAAATCTCTTCCTGCACCATGACATCGAGCGCTGTTGTTGGTTCATCGCAAATTAATAATTGTGGTTGGCAACACATGGCCATTGCAATCATTACTCGCTGCTTCTGTCCGCCGCTAATTTCATTTGGGAAGCGATAGAATATTTTGTCCGGGTCAGGCAATTGCACTTGTTCGAAAAGGTTCATTACTTGCTTTACCGCGGCCCGTTTATCTATTTTTTTATGCAATAAAATGGTCTCCAATACTTGACTGCCACAACTTTTTACCGGATTGAGCGAAGACATGGGCTCTTGAAAAACCATAGAAATTTTGTTGCCTCGTATTTGCTGTAAGCCTTTTGAAGATAATGATGCAAGATTGATTTTATGGTGATCATTATCAAAAAAAATAGTACCTTTTAAGGAGGCTTGTATCGGTAATAATTGTAGTATAGATAATGAAGTTACTGATTTTCCCGAGCCGGACTCGCCAACCACGGCCAATACTTCCCCTCTTTTTATAGAAAATGAAATATCTTTTACAGCTTCTTCTTCCTGAAAACTTACTGATAATTTTTCTATTGCTAATAAGTCATCTTGCATTTTAAGATTCGTGCTTTTATGCCGATGTTTGCTCTTCTGCAAATTGCATCTGATGCAATTTAGCATAAAAACCTTTTTGTTTAAGCAATTGGGCGTGGCTTCCTATTTCTTTTATTTCGCCGTTGTCTAATACAATTATTTTGTGGGCTTTACGAATAGTCGATAAACGATGTGCGATTACGATGGAGGTTCTTCCTGAAATAAGCTTGTCGATTGCTTTTTGTACCAGCATTTCACTTTCTGTGTCGATCGAGGAAGTGGCTTCATCTAAAATCAAAATAGAAGGGTTATATAATAGTGCCCGAATAAAGGAGATTAATTGCCTTTGTCCTAAACTCAACGAATTACCACGTTCCATCACATTGAAATGATAACCTCCGGGCAATTGCATGATAAAATCATGTGCTCCGATCATCTTTGCCGCTTCTATTACATGCGCTTCCGTCGTGTTTATATTACGAAGTGTAATATTATCTAATACGGATCCTGAAAACAGAAATACGTCTTGTAAGACTACACCTATATTACGTCTTAGCGTTTCAATATTATATGATTTTATATTCACGTCATCGATCATTATTTCGCCTTCTTGTATTTCGTACAATCTATTTAGTAGACTTATAATCGATGTTTTTCCACTTCCCGTATGACCTACTATAGCGACTGTTTCACCTTCTCTAATTTGAAAATTAATGTTTTTTAGGACATAGTGAGGGGGGGTGTAGGCGAAACTTACCTTATTGAAATTTACACGGCCTGCCACTTTGGAAGGATTGTACGCATTAGATAAAGAGGGCGGAAGGTTATCTTCATTTTCCAATACGGTAAAAACTCTTTCTGCGGCAATCATACCCATTTGCAAAACATTAAATTTATCTGCGATTACACGCAAGGGTCTAAAAATTTGATTTAGATAGAGTATAAAGGAGACTAATAAACCGGCTTCAATTTTTCTATCTGCGATATACCAAATTAGAATGCCTAGGCTTAAGGAAAGAATGATTTCGACAACGGGGAAAAAAACTGAATAAGCAAAAATTGCTGAAATGTTGGCATCCCTATGCTGCTTATTGATCTGGTCAAATTTTTCTCTTTCTCTATCTTCTGCCGAAAAGGCTTGAACAATGGCCATTCCGGAAATATGCTCTTGTACAAATGCATTAAGTGCTGCAATAGCGTTGCGCACACGTTTGTAACTTTTATTGACACTTTCTTTGAAATAGTAAGTCGCTAATATGAGAATAGGAAAAGGGATAAGGCTTATCAGTGTGAGCTTCCAATTGAGAAAAAACATGGTTGCCAAAGTAAAAATGATAGAGAGTAAATCGGCAATGATTGGGATAAATCCGTCTGAAAAAATATCGTTGATGCTCTCAATATCATTTATTGTTCGCGTGGTAAGTGTGCCTATAGGTGTATGGTCAAATTGTCTTAGATTGAAGTAGCTGATTTTTCTAAATACATTTACGCGTAAATCCTTTACGACCGCTTGCCCGAGCCAGGAAGTAAGGAAAGTAAAAATGAAGCGGGTAAGCGTTTCTATAAGAATAAATACTATTTGAAAAACGGTTACCGTTACAATAAAACGCGTAACGTCATTAAGGTTATTTCCTGAAATAAAAACATGCAGCCATTGAGGAATAGGGCCCGTTTTGCCAATAGCCCGGTCAATGGTTAATTGGATTAGGTAGGGGCGGATGGGC
>NZ_JBNQGD010000167.1:0-1920 GCF_050436765.1 Arachidicoccus sp.
GTAGGGGCAACGGCATAAAAGAAGAAGATGAGTTCGAGCAAGACAAGGCAGGCATCTTTTAGTTGGCTGGCTTGGTCTTCGGTAACTTCTTTGTCATCAGAATTTATTATCCATTTAATTCTGTTGGCGAGCGACGAGATAAGGTAGGACGAGATCTCGTCATACGGGAGATTTTCGGTTGAGCATACAAGCTTTATCTCATCTATAAAGCTGCGCGTTAGGCGGCCAGGATGAAAAATCCCTGTCGGGACCAACGTGAGTTCCTCGGATGATGGGCGCTTCAAAAACTTATCGACGAAGTTATTTATGATTAAATTGATACTTCGCACAACCCTTGATTTTTGCGTAAAAAACGGTCTGACGTATGATTTCTCTTTGGATTTGTTGGTATGGAGATTAAATTTGCTGAGTTCGTCGGTATATAGCTCCAGGACTTTATTTGCTATATCGTCGGTTTTGGCAAACACGTAGACGTCATCAACGTATCTGAATATACTGTAGTGGTGCCCGTGGCGAAGCTTATGGCGGGATTTAATATTGGCAATAGCATCGCAGTCTATTTTTTGAAAAATTACTTCTGCGAATATTCGGGATACTTCCGGGCCAATTACAATTCCGTTTGTCTCATTGTAATTGGATCGTTGCATTAAAGAATCGAAGGCTTGCCCGAATGTCGAACCTACGCCTACATTATGCTTTACAAACGTCTTTTCCTTTGTTGCCCACGAAATAGAGTGAGTGTAGATGCTCTCGAAACATTTTGTGACGTCGAAAGTTTTTAGAATTTGAAAATTTTTTTCAAGTTTGAGGAAAAGTCCGGATTTAAAAAATTTGTATAGCATATCATATCCGCGGTAGGAGAAATATGAGGAGCTATATCGCATAAGGGAGTCGAGTGATTCTTCTTCGACAGTTTCTCGTTTGTATTTCTTTAAATTTTCGAGAGGATTGCGGTAAAAATATGTACCCGCGACGCGCTTAGGCGATCGGAGAGACGCTGGACTTTTCCCACAGAAATGGCAGATTAGTTTCTCATTTTTCTCGTAGAAATCTTTCATTTCCCATTGTGAGATGGGATGCGGTAGGCCTAGGCGGCGGAAGCTCGTCGCACTCTTCCTTATCTTGTAAGAGTATGGAATCGTATATTTTGGATGTGACTTGTTCCTTCCAGTTCCCAAAACTAAACGTTCGAATAAAAGCTGCGAAATCGGACTTGCCGCGCCTACGGTCTTACTGTTCTTGTAAAAACCATCATTCGATATGATGGCGGGAACTTCGTTGGGGAGTGTGTCGGTCACCAATATGCGCTCGAAATCAGAACGTTTTATTTTCTTGGAAATATTTTTAGACATATGACCAACACTTTTGAATTTTCTTTAACTGCTTCGGGGAGGTATGGACGAATGATTCCTTGCGGAAGTTTTTTACAAAACTGTTCCGCAGAAGCTGTCGCCTTTGTGCTTCGGTCGTTTTTAACTGAAATTCGGAAAATATTTTTCCATGACCTGATAATAGGCCGGCCCTCAGAAATTTGTCGAGATCTGCCAAGGCTTTGCTGCTATCGGGAGTGACTAGGTGATAATTGTAGTAAAGACCGGCAAGTCTCTTTTGATCTCTATTTTTATCAATGACGCTAAAGTTGCTGGTCAAAAATTTTATTCTTGCTTCTAATAGCGGGAAATCTTGGCTTTTGCAATAGCTGTGAATCGATGCAACAATTCGCGTCTTGATTTTGTTGATCTTTTTGTCCGCGATATCGACATGAATGTCGCGGAAATGATGCTTGGGTAGTAGGGGCTTGCTGAGCGGAGGCTCAAAAACTGCAAAGCTATAGCCTAGATATTCGACCTTTAACAGTCTGGGTGCTGAAGGCGACGTTGTTTTCGGCGGTGCGACTGGATGGCTCGCGACACCTTGCGA
>NZ_JBNQGD010000168.1:0-9679 GCF_050436765.1 Arachidicoccus sp.
AAATGTATTCCCTAGGATGGAGTCCTTATCTTTGTATGTATTGATAAAACTGTATAGTTTTACAGTTGCATCAGAGCCCTTGACATCGGGGTGTGTAGCGTCGGTAGCATCAATGTTAACCGTAATTTTACTGCCATCATTAATTACCAAATAAGGAAAGGTATGGTCGGCTGACAAGAAGAACAAGTGCTGCCCTTTCGTATCTGCTTTTAATGTGTAAGTGCCGTCTGGTGCAACCGCCGAAGAGTCTATAACAATAGGTGTATTATTGTTGAAATCTAATTCTTTTAAATAAATAGTTTTGGCAGTCAAGTTTTTGGCTTTTCCCGATACTTCGAATTTCCCGCCATTATACTTCTGTGCACAGCTCACCATCGAAAACGCAATACAGCTTACCAATAATAATTTTTTCATTTATTTGTTTTTTTGATTCCTGAATTTCACCTTTCTAAAAAAGGATTGTTTTGTTTTTCGTAACCAATCGTTGTCTTGGGGCCATGGCCCGGGTAAACAATCGTTTCGTCCGGCAAGATGAGTAATTTTTCCTTAATGCTTTGCAAAAGTTCTTCATGATTGCCTTTGTATAAATCGGTTCGGCCAATACTTTCGCGAAATAACACATCCCCGCCTATGATAAAATTTTGGACTTGGCAATATAAACAGATGCTTCCGGGAGAATGCCCCGGTACTAATATCGTTACTAACTTATCTTCAGCTAATTGAAGATTTTCTCCTTCATTTATAAAATTTATTTTTCCTATGTAATCTTCAAAAGGCAAGCCATATTTTTCGCCGGATTTACGGGCATGAGCTAATATTTCCTCTTCTTTTGGATGGATCAAGAGTTCTAGGTTGTAGTGTTCAGATACCCATTGATTGCCAAATACATGGTCTAAATGGCAATGTGTATTAATTAATAATTTTGGTTGCAGCCCGGCACGAAAAATATAATCTTTTAAACTTTTTGCTTCCGCTGGAAAATAAGTACCTGGGTCAACGATAATGGCTTCCTCTTCCTCATTTGAAAGGACATAAGTATTTTCCTGAAAAGGATTGAATGTGAAAGTTTCTATATGTAACATTATTGTTATCTGTTATCTGTTATCGATTATTGTTTCTTTAAATCATAAATCTCTTCTCAAAAATCATAGATTTCCAATCAAATTATCCACTCTACCTCGCCAAAAGCAAAGCAAGGTTTTGGAGCCCCTTCTACCCAAAGTTGTCCAAGGTTATCTACTTCTTGAATGCGACAATCATAAATCAGGTCCTGATATTTTAATTGAGCTAATGTATCTTTTCTATAAAGATGTTGATTAAATGTAGCTAATAATTCTGTGTATTTTTTTTCTTTAAAAAGTTGGTACTTTTCTTCTAAAAAGGTGCACAACTCCTTAGCGAGCGCTACGCAGTCAAAGTCTTTCCCGGTAATTTGTTTTAAAGATACTGCTTTTTTAAGAAGCGTCTGATCGAAAACTGTTTGATTTACGTTTATACCGACTCCGACAACCGCCCACTGCCAATTTTGGCCGTATATTTTATTCTCCACCAAGATGCCTACTGCCTTTCTGTCGCGCCAATAAATGTCGTTTGGCCATTTGATAGAGGTGTCATCTAAAGCATATTTTGCATAAAGATCATATACAGCTAAAGCCACTGTCATGTTAAGAGCGAACTGTGTATTCAAGTGCAACTCTCTCGTGTCAAGCAACACGGAGAGGGCGATGTTTTTTCCGGCCTCACTATTCCACCGTTTTCCACGTTGACCTTTTCCGGCAGTTTGGTGTTTGGCCATAAAAGCGGCGCCGTGTTGTGCCAATCCCTGCATGGCCTGTCCTATGGCATAGTTGTTGGAACTATCCACTTCGTTCAAAATGATAAAAGGAGAACCAATCATATAATTTAAGCGAGAGTAGAGAAAAGAATTACTATTTTTGCGAAGGTAAGATTTTATGTGAATGGTTAAAGAATGAGAAATCTCTTCCGTTTTATTTTTTATATATCTAATAAAGTTTAATTATTGGCAACGCAAACAACAAAAAATAAGGTAACAAAGCTTACAAAGAATGCTAAAATCTTGAAGGTGATTGTAAGTGCAATTCAAGAAAAAAAAGGTGAGAATATTCTCTCACTAGACCTTAGAAATATCGAAGAAGCCGTTGCTGATTTTTTTATTATTTGCGAGGCAAGTAGCACTACACAGGTAAAAGCTATCGGTGATTTTATTGAAGAAAAGGTAAAAGAAGAATTGGCTGAAACTTCTTACAGGAGTGAAGGACGCACTTCTTTGAATTGGGTTTTGGTAGATTTTGTAAACGTAGTCGTGCACGTTATGCTACCCGAAGCCAGGCAGCGTTACAAATTGGAAGAACTTTGGTGTGATGCACCCGAACAAGTTTTTGAGAATTAGTTTTTGATTGGAAATAGAGAAATAAAACAATTTATAAGCAGATTTATCTGCACGATTTAAGAATTTTATGGCACAAGAAAACGATAAAAGAAAGATGCCGAACATAGGTGGTTTTGGCGGCAATAATAACAAAAAAGGACCAAAAGGACCCAATATCTATATGATTTATGGGCTAATAGCTTTGGCTATTATAGGCTATAGTTATTGGGCAAACACTACTCCAGATACCTTCCCTATTACGGAAGCGACTTTTAATCAAAAAATATTGACCAAAGGAGACGTTGCAAAATTAGATTTGGTGGCCAATTCCGAAAAGTATGTACGTGTTTATATCAATAAAGACAGTTTGAATAAGCCTTATTATAAGGAGACTTTAAAGAATTCACCGTCCATAAAAGTAAGCAATTATTATACTGCACCCATGTTTCAGTTTCGGGTAGTAGACTTAAAAGCTTTCCAGTCTCGTATTGACCAATATACCGACGAGAATCATTTGCCCGAAATTCAAATGCCGGTAACAAGTGACTCCAATTGGTTAGATAATCCAATATTCAGCATGCTCCTTACTATTGGTGCCATAGTGCTTGTCTGGGTTTTGCTGATGCGTAAGATGAGTGGTGGAATGGGAGGTGGCGGCGGGGCCGGTGGAGGTATTTTTAGTGTAGGGAAATCTAAAGCCCAACTTTTTGAGAAGGGTGCAAAAATGGATATTACTTTTAAAGATGTAGCGGGTTTGGACGAAGCGAAAGTGGAGGTTATGGAAATTGTCGACTTTCTTAAGAATCCAAAAAAATATACCAACCTTGGTGGTAAGATTCCAAAAGGGGCATTATTGGTAGGCCCTCCGGGTACGGGTAAAACTTTGTTGGCCAAAGCAATGGCCGGTGAAGCTCAAGTTCCATTCTTTAGTATGTCCGGGTCCGATTTTGTGGAAATGTTTGTAGGAGTAGGGGCCAGCCGTGTAAGAGATTTATTTAAGCAAGCAAGAGAAAAAGCGCCTTGTGTAATATTTATAGATGAAATAGATGCGATTGGCCGTGCACGTGGTAAGAATGCCATGATGAGCAACGACGAACGTGAAAATACCTTAAACCAATTATTGGTGGAAATGGACGGTTTCGGTGGAGACAGTGGCATTATTATTTTGGCTGCAACTAACAGACCTGATGTGTTGGACAGCGCCTTATTGCGCCCAGGTCGTTTCGATAGGCAAATTACTATTGACCGCCCCGATGTAAAAGGGAGGGAGGATATTTTCCGCGTTCATCTAAAGCCAATCAAGATATCGCAAACGCTCGATATACATAAGTTGGCTGAACAAACTCCTGGATTTGCAGGTGCAGATATTGCCAATGTATGTAACGAAGCTGCATTGATCGCCGCAAGAAATGGCAAAGAGGCGGTTGATATGAAGGATTTTGATGATGCTATTGATCGCGTGATTGGTGGATTAGAAAAGAAAAATAAAATTATCGCACCACACGAAAAACAAATCATTGCTTATCACGAGGCAGGCCACGCAATTTGCGGCTGGTTTTTGGAGCATGCTTATCCTTTATTAAAAGTAACCATTGTTCCGCGTGGTTCGGCGGCCTTGGGTTATGCACAGTACACACCAAAAGAGCAATATTTATATAATACGGATCAATTACTCGATCAGGTTTGTATGACACTAGGTGGACGTGCGTCTGAACAAATTTTCTTCGGAAAAATTTCTACTGGAGCCTCTAACGATTTGCAACAGGTTACACGTACTGCTTATTCTATGATTACTGTTTATGGTATGAATGAAAAAATAGGTAATGTAAGCTATTATGATCCTGCACAAGAAAATCAGTTTACAAAACCTTTTAGCGAAGAAACCGGTAAGCTGATTGACGAAGAAGCTCGCACTTTGATAGAGACCGCTTATAAACGCACACTGGCTCTTTTGACTGAGAAAAAAGCAGAAGTGGAAAAATTGGCGAAAGCATTATTAGAAAAAGAAGTATTATTTAAGAGCGATGTAGAAGCCTTGATAGGCAAACGCCCTCACGAAGATGAGGCTGAAGAAGATCTATTGCCACCGGGTTTGAGTGAAGGGGTGCCACCTTATGATGGGGCTTTAAAACAAGTGCCTTCTACGGGAGAAGAAAAAATAGATGATTCTTTTGCAAGTTAAAAGATAAATTATAAAGTATAAGAGCCTGCCATTATGGTGGGCTTTTTTTTGGGTAGCATTTCGTGATAAAATTCCATTCTATTTTGATCTAAAATTTATTTCCTGACAATATTTTGTAACCTTTTACAACCCGCTTCACTCTAATTAAGAAAAATAATTAAATATTATGAAAACGATTCAATCGCTGACGAAATCTGCTATATGTTTATTACTAGGAATGGGTTTGGTTTCCTTCTCAGCAAGCGCGCAAAAGACTCAAAAACTTACAGATCCCGAAATTGCTTCTGTTGCAGTAACGGCTAATCAAATCGATATTGAGTATGCAAAGATTGCCATTAAAAAATCCCATAACACACAAGTAATAGAGTTCGCAAAAACAATGGCAAGAGACCATGGTGCTGTCATAAAACAAGCAGTTGCATTAGCTCAAAAGTTAGGTGTTACACCCAAGGACAACCCTACTACTAAGGCATTTCTCGCGGGTTCAGTAAAAACAAAAGCCATGCTTAATGCTAAGAAGGGCAAAGCCTTTGACAAGGCTTATGTTGATAATGAAGTAGCTTATCACAAAGCTGCCATTAATGAAGTGCAAAATGTACTAATTGCGGATGCGACTAACAGTGAATTAAAAAGTTTGTTACAATCTGCATTACCACTTTTTAAAGAACATCTAGCACATGCTGAAATGGTTCAGAAAAATCTTGAAAAATGAGAAACGAACGGGAGATCGGCATAGGAGTGTTTTTATTATCCTTAATATTTTTTATGTTTAGTTGCTCTTCCTCTCCAAAAGAAAACGAGTCGGCTAAAACGGAAACAACAACAACGATGGATAATAGTGTTCACGTTGTTGACACAGTAAGGATTCAAATGATGAAATTTGTTCCTGAGCAATTGAGTGTAAATATAGGAGACACGGTGGTTTGGATGAATAAGGATATTGTGGCACATACTGTTGAATCTTATCAGAATAATAAGTTTTACTCGGATACTATACAGCCACAAGGTAGTTGGAAATTGATTGTTATTGATAGTGCAGCATATTATTGCAGTATTCATCCAGCCATGCAAGGTCAATTAATTATGCAATAATATGTATAACTTAGATGTGGGAGTTAGAGAAAAGTTATTTGAAAATTCATAAACTAATTAAGTTGGAATCGCAGTTGGAACGATATGCTGATTTGGATATTATCGATAAGATAAACGAAGGAGAGATAAAGCTGTTTGAAATTTTGATTAGAAGATATGACCCTTTTTTATATAAAATAGGTAGAACATATCATTACAATCATGAGGATACAGAAGACTTGATGCAGGATGCCTATGTTAACGCATATTGTAACCTGAAAAAGTTTGAACATAGATCATCATTCAAAACTTGGCTTACAAGGATTATGCTGAATCTTTGCTATCAGAAAAAACACAAACTACGCACTAAGAATGAAGTAACTACAAGTGATGTTCAAGATGAAAAATCAAGCGACTTATTTCAAATTTCCATCAGCAATGAGAAAATTACTATGAACAACGAACTTGGACATGTATTGGAAAATGCTATTCACGCAATACCGGAAGATTATCGCATTGTTTTTACTTTACGGGAGTTGAATGGGCTAAATGTTGCGGAGACTTCGGAGGCGCTGAATATATCTGAGAGCAATGTAAAGGTTCGCTTAACTAGGGCAAAGAGCATGCTGCAAAAAGAGATTAAGAAAATGTATTCACCACAGGAGATCTTTGAATTCAATTTGATCTATTGTGATGTAATGGTCAACCGAGTTATGGCTAAGATTTATGCCTTGAAAAACGAAGGGAATAAAGCGGAATCCGGATCTAATTAATATCTATCTAAGCGTTGAAGGCTCGCATTTTAGGCGAGCTTTTTTGATAATTTTAAAGAGACGCAATACGAAAAATGTCTTTATCGAGTTAACACTATCCGATAAAGTATGTCGCATATTTTGCTCGCTTACCGGATCTAATGGGAAGTTGTTTCATCTATAAATATTTCCTGATTGCAGTAAAGGGCTCTTGCAATGGTGAGCCTTTTTGCCCGCCCGATAAATTTACACTTGCTCGCTTATGATAGCATAATAGATGTTCTGTAGTTTTTAGTGAGTTCGTTGATGCCCAATAATTGAGAAAGTATTATTACTTTTTGAATTTCAGGTTCTATTTCTCTATTGCGATATTCTCATTTATAGTTCCGGCAAGTTAACTACTCACCCACTGCGGAGCCGATGGGTTGGGTCTCGGAGATCATAGACTTACCTAATGGTAACGCCTTACTCCGTTTTTGTTTAGTGTCCGGGTTAGTTGCTAAACCAGACAATATTTTTAAACCTTGTTTTTAATGTTTAGGCTGACATTAAAATCCCTGTGGTGTACGGTATTACATTTTGGACAACCTAAGCAGGAAATAAAATTAAGGATATTTGCTAATAGTTGTTAAAGTAAAAGTAATAAGTTAATTAAAAATACCCGCTCCCTCCTTCCTCTTTCGTGAAGTATAACTGTTGTATATCTAAAATCCTATCTTTATGCCATCGAAATTGAATTTAAAATGTGGTCCTTCAAAGATAATATACTCGGAAAAATACGAAACGTTTTGACTAATTCGATGCGCATGACATTTTCGGAAATGCAAAGTGTGCCTCGCGAAATGGTTATCGAGCCTAGTAATGAAGAGCTGATCATTTTGTTCGCTCAGAATTTTTCGATTATGCAAGGGCGATTTATTTATTGTATCGATGAGTTAGATTTGGTGACTAAATTAACTGAATTGAAGGAAAGAAGGGCGTGGAAAAAAATATTCTGTCGAGAACCGATACTCATCAACATGTTGCAGCAACGAGATTTTCGAGGATTGGAATTCGGTAAGTTTGCTGAAAGTCGGGTGATCATTACCGGTTGCAAAAATTTGATTGCCCGTAGTGGAAGTATATTAATGACAAGCGCACAATTTGGAGGTCGGAATACGAGTGTCTATATGCCTTTACGTATTTGTGTTGCTTATACTAGTCAAATCGTTTACGATATTTATGAAAGGCCAAATCATATACAAAAGACTAAGAAGGAATTACAATCTTTAATTACCTTAGCTGATGGTACAAGCAGTACAGTAGATATTGAAGAAGCATTAGTCATGGACATTCGTGGACCGCAAGAAGTTTTTTGTTTTGTTGTAGAAGATTCATCCAAGTAACTTATTTTTATGTCAAATATTTCTCCAAATAAGAAAATATATTTTCTCTCTGACTTTCATTTGGGCGCACCTGATTATGAAAAGAGTTTGTTGCGTGAAAAGAGAATCCTTGCTTTTTTAAACAGTATTCAAAACACGGCCGAAGAGATTTTTATTCTCGGAGATATGTTTGATTTCTGGTATGAATATAGAAAAGTAGTGCCCAAAAATTTTGTGCGCTTACTAGGAAAGTTGGGCGAGCTCAGTGATAGTGGTATTAAAATACATTTTTTTATTGGTAACCACGATATGTGGATGAACGGTTATTTTGAACAAGAATTGAATATTGATGTATACAAAGAACCGCGGAATTTTGAATACAATGGTAAGAAGTTTTTAATTGGTCACGGTGATGGTCTGGGCCCCGGCGACAAAGGATATAAATTCATAAAAAAGATATTCCGGAATAAATTTTGTAATTGGTTGTTTGGGCAGTTACATCCTAGTTGGGGAATAGGTCTGGCCAATTATTTTAGTAGAAAAAGCAGAGAAAAAACCGGTGAAGCCAATGCCGAATGGCTAGGCGAAGAAAATGAATGGCTGGTTATTTATTCCAAAGAAATTTTGCAAAAAGAACATTTCGATTTTTTTATTTTTGGACATCGTCATTATCCGGTCGATGTGGTTTTAAGCGATACGAGCCATTACATTAATCTAGGTGATTGGATTACCAATTTTACCTATGCCGAATTTGAAGGTAATGAAATTACTCTAAAAAAATGGGAAAACTAAATCTAGAATTGCTGTTTATTGAGTTAAAAAGTCCGTTACAAATCCTGGGTCGTGTATTTTTTTATAATGATAAAATAAAATGCCACAAGATAGACAATACTGAAACTGAGCAGCAATGGAATATTTGGCGCATCAAAATATTGTTTTGTAATGCTATGCAAAAAAGGCATTGGTATTAAATTATCGGAACTTTTTACGGGGAAATAATTACCCACTCCATCTAAATATTTGTTGAGAATTAGAGATAATAAATTCTTGATAAACATTACATATAGGAAAAATAGGGCGATGGCAATCCCTGAACGTTTCAATAAAAAGCCAAATAGACATCCAGTTAAAGTATAGGTGATTGCCTGAAGTAAGAAGTATAGCAAGTAAATGATGTTTTCGGAAGAAAAGGAAGTAGCGGCTATATATCCTGTAATTATAGCGATGATAGCTGCTATTATGGTGGCCAATAATGCCAACAATATTGCCATAATAATTTTTACAAATACAAATTGAAACCTGCTTAATCCATCAATGATATTTTGTCGATGTGTTTTAAAGTTGTATTCATTGGTGATTAGAATTACCATCAGTAATCCAGGTAAAAATAGAATATAGCTACATAAATAGGTTACTGTCTGCCATACATCAGGGAAACCAAATGGGTTACCGATTATTGCATCGGCCATTTTGGGGGCTTTCATCGAAACTTTAAATTGATAGGTCATATAATTGATGCCAATTAAAGAGATGATAAATAGAACAAGTAATACCCAAAATGTACGATAACTCCGTATTTTGAGCCATTCAATTTTTAGATTCTTCCACATAATATTTTATTTATAAACTTAAGAAGGTTTAGTTAGTAATTTCTAAGAATTTCGCTTCTAGTGTTTTTTTGTGTTTACTTAGGTGTGTGAGTGTTATCCCATTTTCGAAGCAAAATTTATTGACTGCCCCTGCGGATAAGCTACTCTGTTCGTAATGTATCAAAAGCATATTGTCTTTCTCTTCTAAAGCGGTATATCCGGTGAATTGTTTTAAAATATCCTTTAATTTTTCTAAATTTTCTGCCGCGACTTCAATGGAGTCTTCATTCTTCAGTACATCATTTACATGACCTGCTGCTAATAGATTTCCT
>NZ_JBNQGD010000169.1:0-4230 GCF_050436765.1 Arachidicoccus sp.
CTAATGAAACACATCCCCCAATATTTCAACCTGATCCCAAAAATCTTTTCATAATTTGAAAAAGCGGCACCCAATAAAAAAGCCTCACATTACTGTGAAGCCTTAGTTGCGAGGGGCGGGATCGTAATGACCCGATTTTCTCCAAAATAGCTATTGATTTACAACGTATTACAGATTAACATTTACCTGCTGTTAACTCTAATTGTTAACTTTGATTTCCTTTATTTTCCTTTTGTTTTCAATACTTTCACGTATTTCTTTCACGTTTTTTTGCGTGATTAAATGCTCTAAATAAACGACCCGTTCGTAAAGTACATTTATCAACTCCTCCTTTTTAACCACTTCTTTTTCATCGTGCCAGAGTTTTATTTTCAACTTGCGTTTAAAATTGTTGATGGTAGCACGCTTCTTAAAGTTTCCTTGCTGCATGTAGTACGTGTATGCAGACTGCCGGGTAAGCCCTAATTTAATGGCCATCTCCTGCTGCGTTAACCCCCTCTCCTGCCTGAGCAGCTCTAAATATTCTGCATCTGTCATTGTTATATCTTTATAAAGTTTCCGCAAATCCCCAAATATTCATAATGTCCGGACGAATAGAAGGAGAAAAGAAAAAAGTTTGAAGACCTATAATATTGCCCTTCGATTGGCGAACCCGGAAGGCTATTAAAACTATGATCGCTTGCAGAATAAACAGTTCTGTTTCCAACAAAACTTTTAAAATCGTTGAACGACGGGTCTGTAATGATAAAAAATATCAGAAAACAGCCTAAGTAAAATTTCCATTTTTTCATTATGATTTATTTGCAATTTTTAAATTTATAAGCTATTCCCCCTTTTATATGTTGTCGCATTTTTGAGAAGATAAATTCCCCATCCCGGTAACCCTACATATAAAAATAAATGAGCAATAAATTCGCCTAATTGAGCCGAGAATGAAGAATAAGCAAGAGGCATTTCACTAGCGCCGTTAATAGCGGCAGAATTATTAATAGATCTCGATGCGCAATATCCTAAAATAACTAGCACCCCAATAATTATTAAAATAATGCCGCTAATAAAACGCAAACTGATACCACTTTTTGATATATGTATATTTTCGTCTTTCTTGGGGCTGTTAAAAATAAAGATTGCGCCAAAGATGGGTGTAAAACAAATGCAGAAAAATAATCCCCAAAATTTACCAATTTTTCTTTTATCTGCTACCGATAAGGCAAGCCAAAGAGAAGCTCCAATCGCAATACCTGTTGTTATTATCCATACATTTTGATTCATTGCGTAAAAGTTTTGTTTGTTAATAAGTGTAATTGGTAATAGTGCTTTATGTAATGGTCATAATAACTTCCAAATGATTTAGCCGTTTTGAATCTATTCCAAACGTTTTTCGGAACATCTTTATAAATGTATTTTTTGCCTTTTAGTTTCACTATAAGAAATCCTTTATTCCCGTCACAGCTATATAATAGTGCGCATTCTCTATCCATCCGCTTTTTGATGTGTTTAAACCCTCGCTAAAATTAAATGTTGCCGCCTCCACATCATGTATGGCCTCCTTATAAGAAGTAAAATGAGATGGAAGTTTATTGCAAGGTTTCTGCGCACACGATGTCACCCAAATACAAATGAATGATATGAATAATAATTGCTTCATTGATTAATTATTTTGCAAATCCGTTACTTCCTCTTCAATATTATCTAATCTAATTTTTATATCATCAATATCAGAAGATGTAGCCACTGAACTTCTACCACTCCCAATATGGTTAATGTCATTATTTATCGATGTAAGTTGCTTTTCCACTTTATGTTCAAATATTTTTTCATTTACTAGTTGATAAATATTGAAAAGTATCGCTATAATAAGAAGCGCAAAAAATAATTTTTCTCTTTTCATTGCGTGATTTGTTTGCAGTTTTTTTTCGTGAAATTTACTCATTTTCGGGTTCTGCTAAATATTGCATCCCCAAAAAGGGATAGTCTATATAAATATAAACAGGTACAGTTTCATTCCCATTTTCATCAAGTGTGAAAGCAATCCTTAGCCCACAATCCTTTCCCGAAGGATTTATCATTGCATATTTAATGAAATCTAACTTTAGTTTACTATTTGAATATTGAGATGCCTTAGACACTATATCATAGCTAACAGCGGGGTAAACAGAATAATCTGTAAATTTATTTTTATTTAAATCTAATGTACAAATAAAAGAGGTGTCTTGCTTGTCGCTACAAAATGCAAATGAATGAGAGTTATCTAAAAAATAAAATCTTTCAGTTTTACATCTGAACTTAAAGTAGGATTGTAGTTGCTGCGCTCCACAATGACAGCTTACGAAAATTATAACCGTTGCTAATAATATTTTTCTCATTGTGCAAAAGTTTTATTTGTTAATGATTTTTATTTAAGTACCTCAATCTCATTTGGTCGGTAATAATCAGTAACTTTATACACCCCCAATACGTCCGTCAAGCTTACTTCAAAAGGAGGGTATTTTAATTTGCCCTTTCTTGCTCCCCCTTCTTCTAGCATCGTGTTGTCGCTTAGACACACAAGGAAACCGCTATATTGGTCGTCATCTTTATAATAAATTCGTTTTAAAATCAAATCGCTACCTACATCTATCACATATACACTTCCAGGATTTAATATGCGTTCGTTTATCCTTCTTATCCCTATCCACGCATCTGAAGGGTATGTTGGTATCATACTGTTCCCAGAGGATCGTATTACAAATTGAGCATTCTTAAACATATCTTTTCTTACAAGTCCAGTTTTATCCGTTTCTGTAGTGGGGATGAGGCTTCCCGTTATTCTTCCTTGCATTGCCAGTGTTCTATCGAATATGGGAATAAGGTCTTCATCGTCTCCATTCTTTTTATCTCTGCGATGGGTTAGGTAACTATTATCTTCCTCTTTGTTTGATTGTGCTTCTTTTTCTGCATCATTTTCTAAATTCGAAACGTCGCCCTCTCCGGTCATTAGAAAAACTTTACTAATATTTGGATGCGCCAAAATAATTTGATTTGCGAATTTATCATCAATTGTTTTGGCTTTCCCGCTTAATACATCTCTTATGCCTTGCGAGCGCTTCCTGCCTATGGATTTAGAGAACGGCTCTATATCCATATTTAAATATTCAATTACTTTTTTTAAACGTTCCGATGGTAGCATTTTTTCAGATTATATCTGTATTTATTTTTAATTTCCTATCTTTGATCAATTCAAATTACCGGTTAGAAATAAAATTATTCTTATGCCTTTCGATAGCTATCCCTTTAATGAGCAAGAGAAAAAATTATTAGCCGCTATTCAAGAAGCTGCAAATAAATTATCTGTCGCACAAGCCAAAAACGCCCTCAAATACGCTATTAATCAATTAGAGCATTTCTCCATTGTGTCATTTATTGATATTCCAAATGAATGGGGGTTTGGCTTTGAACTAAAATCTTAATGATTCAATCTGCTTAAAATAAACGCCAATACCGAACCAATTATACCACCCACAATTGCCGCTACCAAAGGGCTTATAATACTTGCTCTTAACGATTTCTCCTTAAATTCTCTTTCAAATTTCCTATCATCTTCAAGTCTTTCCTTTTCAATTATTAATAATTCTTTAGCCCGTTCTTCTTTATAAAACAATTCCTCGAAAGGCTTATTATTATTGAGGTCCATTATTATTCTACCTAATCCGTTTAGCCTAAAAATAGTCCTGTCTGTACTTGGATCTAAATATCCAAAATCTCTTGCGATATAGGCGCACAGATCATGGTCTCGTATATATACCCTCCTCTCTTGCTCACTCCTGGCTATTCCTGCAAGGGCGCCATTTCCAATCCAATCTACATTTAAGGCTTTGTTTAATAAGTCATCTAACTCCTTCGCATGTTTTAAGGTCATTTTCCCAAAGATTTTTAATACGCACATCCGTAACAAAACCAATTAGTTATAAATAAATGCAACTACGTTTACAATCAATCAATATCATTAACGTTTAATTAACAAGATATAATCTGCATATACAGATTATATCTGTATTTTTGTTGTCTCATTTTAAAACAAACAGCAAAGTACGGAAATTAAATCAAAAGTAAAAATAGGGAAAACACACTATAAAATAAAATGTATGAATGCACAAGATATTATCGAGCTGAAAAAATGGTGTTTACAGAAATCCATTGTAAATTCCGGCTAAATTGACCCCCCTTCGCCATTTCAAATTGACCCCCTAA
>NZ_JBNQGD010000170.1:0-4967 GCF_050436765.1 Arachidicoccus sp.
TTATTAAGCAGAAGATAGATTCGGCTAAATGGTTTATTGATATGATTAAGCAACGCCAACATACTTTGCTTAGTACAATGAATGCCATTATGCAATACCAAGAAGAATTCTTTCTTACAGGCGACGAAACTACTTTAAAGCCTATGATTTTAAAGGATATTGCAGAACGTATAGATTTGGATATTTCTACTGTGAGTCGTGTTGCAAATAGTAAATTTGTGCAAACAGAGTTTGGGACTTATCGTCTAAAGTTTTTCTTTAGTGAATCATTAAGCACCGACAGCGGGGAAGAGGTAAGCACCCGCGAGGTAAAGAAGATTTTGATGGATGTAATAGAAGCTGAAGAAAAACAAAGGCCATTAAGTGATGAACGTTTGACTGAAATGTTGCAAGAAAAAGGATATAATATAGCACGCCGAACAGTAGCCAAATACCGTGAACAACTAAATATTCCGGTAGCGCGTTTACGCAAACAATTATAAGAGAAAAAGAATGGAGAATATAGCGCAACAACAACCACAATATATTAGAATCCCAGCGAAGATTATTTCTTATTTATTGCATCCATTATTTGTCCCCACCTATATATTTTTATGGATATATTGGCGTTTCCCTTTTGAATTTGTAGGTCTTAGTGGTCATGAATTGAGCCTTCGGGAAATAGGGCTTTTTATGACGACTGCATTCTATCCGGCTTTTACTGTTTTTCTTTTGTGGAAGTTAGGTTTTGCAAAAGATATGCATTTGCGTTATCAGAAGGAGCGTATCATTCCCTATATTGCGACGATGATTTATTACTGGTGGATGTGGTATCTCAGTCGTAACTTTACTGATCAGGCTTCGGCTTTAAAGTTTTTTTATTTCGGTATATTCATCGCAACAGTTCCCGGTTTAATTCTCAACAATTTTGTAAAAATAAGTATGCACGCAATGGGCGCCGGTGGCGCAGTCGCTGCGGTGGTCTTAACTTGTTTGCTTTATCAAAGTAATTACGGATTGGACATAGCCGTTTTTACTATTTTGGCGGGAGTTGTTTGTTCGGCGCGTATGTCTTTGAGTGAGCATAGTATTTTCGAAATTAACCTTGGGTTCTTCGTTGGCGTTTTTTGTCAAATTATTGGTTACTGGTTGATGACCTGATTGGTTATTTCTTCTCTCTTATCATCTTGTAAATCTTTATTGCGCTCATCAATATTAAGATAAAAAGAACTAATCCAATAATCCCATAAATTAAGCTAATAGCATTTTTTACGGTAGCCAAAAAGACAATGGCAATTAATAAGATAGTAGCGACTTCGTTCCATATACGCAATTGGGTAGAACTATATTTGAAAATGCCTTTGAGTTGTTGCTTTAATATTTTCTGTAAAGAAAAAAAATAACAATATAGCAATAGCACAAAACACAATTTTATTAAGAGCCATCTGCCGGAAGTATCAAAAAGTGTTTTATTCCAATGTCCCATAAACATGATGGCCGGACCAAAAATCAATGTTAAGATTGCCGAAGGGAATGTGATGCCATACCACAAACGTTTCATCATCACCGAAAATTGTTTCGTCAATGCCAGACGCACCTGTTCATTTTTATTTTCTTGTGCCTCGGTATTGTATATAAAAAGTCGTGGCATATAAAACATGCCTGCAAACCATGTAACAATAAAGATGATATGTAGTGCTTTTAGGTAATTATACACATTAAAAGATTATAGATTAAAAGTTAAAACCAGCATCAAAAATATAGGCTTTTAAGACCTTTTTCAGCATGTCGGCTCAATATTTCTTCTTGTTGCAATGAAAATAATAAAAGGTCGCGGTAATGGTGAAGGAGATACAATTACCGTCACTCTCTAATATTTCTTTTAAGTGTAAAGATTATCTTCATTTCCCATAATAAAATAATTTTGAATAGATCTAATAGCTATTTTACCTCATTTATCAATTGTACTACCGTACTTACCCACAATTCATTCGTGTTCATACAAGGAATATAAGTGTATTTTTCACCACCAAATTTTAAATAGTCTTCTTTCCCTCGTATGGCAATTTCTTCCAATGTTTCCAAACAATCGCTTACAAAAGAAGGGCAAACCACCATCAATTTTTTTACCCCTTCAACTGGTAATTGAGGCAAACGAACTTGCGTATTGGGTTGGAGCCAAGGATCACGCCCTAAACGTGATTGATAGCTTTGCTGCCATTGCTGTTTTTTTAAACCTAGTTTTTCGGCCACCAGTTTACTCGTTGTCATCACTTGAAAACGATAGCATGTATCGCGCGCTGCAATATTTTCACAACAATTTTCGCTCGACAACAAATCATGTTTGCCACCCGTCTTGTCTGTTTCGTAAATATGTCTTTCAGGAATACCGTGATAACTGAATAATAATTGATCAAAATCTTCCTGCAAATACGGCCGCATATTTTCAGCCAAAGCATTGATATAGGAAGGGTGGTCGTAAAATGGAGGCACGACTTTTAAATTAAAGGTATATTTATTTTTTGCATGAACTTCCTTCATATATTCCACGGCGGTTTCATAGCTACTCATTGCATAATGCGGATAAAGCGGTACTAAAACTACTTCTTCTAAATCGGGATTTTGCTTTAGTAAGCTTTCGTATGCGTTTGTGGGGGCCGGATTCCCGTAACGCATGGCTACCTCAACGGTTTCGGACATTTTGGACTGAACTGCTTTGCGTAATTGCTCCGTCAAGACTACTAACGGAGAGCCTTCTTTCCACCAAATTGTTTTATATGCTTCAGCGGATTTTGGCGCACGGAAAGGAACGATTATAGCTCGTACCAGCAATGTACGCAACCACAAAGGTTTGTCAATAACCCGCTTGTCCATCAAAAACTCGGTCAGGTATTTCCTTAAATCTTTTACATCGGTAGAATCAGGGGAACCTAAATTCATTAAAATAACGCCACGCTTTGCCATTGTTGTTTTTATATTATTTACAAAAATAGTTGAATTCATCGCGATAATCAACCTAAAATATTTACGAATTAATATTGTGCTTGGATTAAATGGAGCAGAAATATTTTCAATCCAGCAAATTACAAAATCGACAAATCGTCTTATCTTGCCGTTATGGAATTGAACGATCAAGAGAATAAAATATTTGCCCAAGCAGTTGCTTTTGTTAATTATACCCATCAGAATTTGTTCCTAACGGGAAAAGCTGGAACAGGAAAGACCACATTCTTAAAATTTATAAAAAATAATTGTTATAAAAAACTTGCGGTTGTTGCACCTACTGGCGTTGCGGCTATTAATGCAGGAGGCGTTACTATTCATTCTTTTTTTCAACTACCATTTGGCGTATATGTTTCTGGGTTCAGAAATTCGTGGAGTGAATCTGAAAATCAACAGGTTTTTAATAAGCAGCAACTACTTTCAAAACTTCGGCTGGGTAAAGCGAAACTAGATTTGATTCGTGAACTGGAATTATTGATTATTGATGAGGTTTCGATGGTGCGTGCTGATTTGCTGGACGCAATTGACGACGTACTACGCCACGTTCGGAGCAAACCGCATGCGCCTTTTGGTGGTGTACAAATGATTTTCATTGGTGACTTATTCCAATTGCCGCCGGTTGTCCGACAAGACGATATGCGATTGTTGAGTGAATATTACAAAAGCCCATTTTTCTTTGACGCACGAGCGTTAAAAGACTTTCCACCTTTGTATTTGGAATTGAAGAAAATTTATCGTCAAAGCAATGAAGACTTTATTCAGTTACTCAATAATGTACGCAACAATCAAGTGTCTCCCAATGATCTAGATATACTAAATTCATTTTACCGTCCTGATTTTTCTTCCGAGGAAGAAGAGGATTTTATTACACTTACTTCGCATAACGGTATAGCAGATCGAATCAACCAGCAAGCCTTAAAAAACCTTTCCGGCAAATTGTATTGTTTTGAGGCGCTTGTGGAACGGGACTTTCCCGAGCGCGCATTTCCTGCCGATAAAATTTTGCAATTGAAGGTGGGGGCGCAAATAATGTTTATTAAAAATGACAAGGGAGAAGATCGTAAATTTTATAATGGAAAAATAGGCACCATCGACTCTATTAGTTCTGCGGAAGAAATAAAAATTCGTTTTAAAGATGAAAGCGATTTATTAGAATTGAAAATGGAGAAATGGCAAAATATAAAATACAATTACAACATCGAGGCTGATAAAATTGAAGAAGAAGAGTTGGGTACTTTCTCTCAGTTTCCTATTCGTCTGGCTTGGGCGATTACCATCCATAAAAGTCAAGGGCTTACTTTTGATAAGGCTGTAATTGATGCAGGCGCGTCTTTTGCGGCTGGTCAGGTTTATGTGGCGCTCAGCCGTTTGCGTAGTTTAAATGGTTTGGTTTTGCGGTCCAAAATTTATCCTTCGGCTATTTCCACTGACCAAAATGTGCTGGAATTCTCTTCTCATGAAGTGAGAGGGGATTCCTTAAATGAGATTCTGGAATCGGAACAAAAGGAATTTGTTTGCCAATCTATCCTTAATGCTTTTGATTGGAAGAAGATGAGTATTTTAATGGCTGAATATATTGAAGAAAATGAAACGAAACTTTTTCAGGAAAAAGAAGATTTTGTTACAAGAATTAAAGAGTCATTTGACAAAATAAAGAAGCAAACGGAGACCGCTGAAACTTTTATTAAGCAATTAGACGGAATAATATATGCCGCAAAAACGGAGGGGTATGAACCGTTACATCAACGCACTTCAACTGCCTGTGGATGGTTTCTCAATGCTTTGGAAAATGAAATAATTTCTCCATTAAAAATGCAAATGCTTGAACTTAAGGCATTGAAAAGGACGGGTAAATTACAAATTAAATTATTGAACCTACTTATTCCCATTGAGAGAAAGAAGCGGCAATTACAACAGGTTATTTCTATTACAAATGCGATGTGTCAATCGACAGATGTCGGTGACTGGTTACAATCTTTGCGCGA
>NZ_JBNQGD010000170.1:4977-10755 GCF_050436765.1 Arachidicoccus sp.
GCGAAATAAATGATCCTGTTAAAGTAGTGGTGGAAGATGAATTACAGCCGGTTAAAAAATTACCTAAAGGAGAAACTAATCGCATTAGTCTCGAAATGTATCAACAGGGAAAGTCAATTGAAGAAATTGTTCGAGAGAGAAATCTTGCCAGAGGTACTATTGAAGGGCATCTGGCAACATTTATTGAAACCAGAGAAGTTGATATTTCTGTATTAGTTTCACAAAAAGAACTGCAATCCATCTCTGAGTTTATTGAAAAAAGTCCGGCGGCTACATCTTCAGAAATTAGAAATGCTTTTGGTCAGAAATTTTCTTACGCTCAAATTAAGGCTGTCATCGTTTATCTTACTGTTGTAAAAGATGCTAAATAGATTTTATATCGGAAGGCGTAAAGTCGAATCCTAGTTTTAGCCGTGCACTAATTTTCGACTGCCTATTGATTAATTTCCTTCTCATAATTACCCAAACGTTGTACGACAAATATCGTATGGGGAGAGATTATTTTAGTTATCGCCTAAATTTGCTTAACAATTGCAGCTATTATTTGTAATAGTTATTGTTATTATTGCTGACGGATAATACTTTTTAAAATGGAAGATGGCTTTCAGGAATTGGAGCGCCTGGAGCTTCGCGACTTTTTGATGGGAGTCAGCATTTGTGGAATATAAAGCCCACCCGAATGGCTTGGATGGACTTTTTTTGTCATTCAATAAATAATTTTGAAATTCACTTCCATGCTATATTAGACTGATATTTTTCTTAGCCTTGTGAGATTATTCGTGATAGAATTTTCATTTTCTCGATGATAGATGTAAGTGGGAACTTCGGTTTTTATAATGTTTGGCGCTATTTTGCTAATTTTTTCAAATAAAGCAGCATCGCTACCTAGAGGGATTTCAGGGAATCCACCCATATTAAATGCTAGTTGCCTTCGGATAAAAAAGGTTCCACCAATTACGCACTCAGACAAATTGATCATCCCACCGTAATTATTTTTGTCCGGTACAAATGGACTGCCTATTATTTTTACTCCTCCGTGTAAGAAATCAGGACTATGATTTTCTTTTATTAGCTTTTTCCTTATTTCCAGGTGTGTCGGTGCATACTCATCATCAGAGTCTAAAAATGTAATGTATTTGCCCAAAGAAAGAAAAATACCCGTATTTTTTGCACCCGCGTATCCTTTAGATAGTTGTTGCACATATCTTATTCTAATTTTCGGTTGCAGATATTTTAATATTTGAGATGCCGTGTCGTCCGTACTCTCATCATCGATGATTATCACCTCCCAATCTTTTTCGGTTTGTGCAATTAATGAATTGATTGCCCTGTTTAGAAGAACAGCCCTATTGTAAGTTGTAATTACTACCGAAAAAAAAGGAGAAGCTGTGTTGATCGCAATAACTTCATTACGTAACATTTCTTCAAAGTAAAAGATTTATTGAAATATATCAACTGCAAATTTACTTGTATTTTGCTCTCTCAAAAAGAATCATTTTCTTCGTTGAAACAATTTAGATAGTCAGGCATTGATTTGCTAACTATATTTTATAAGTCCTTTAACGATAGAGCAGTAAAATATGTATAAGATCTATCTGGCTATCATCCATTGTTTTATTTTTTCAAAACTTGCTTCAATAACTACACTCTGTTTTTCTTTTTCAAAAAGATGTTTGGCTTCTTCGGGTAATGGAATTTTCAGTTGCAATAAATCTTCCACTACATCAGGAAATTTTACCGGATGAGCAGTTTCTAAAATAAATCCTTTACCCACTTTATTCTCTTTTAAATAATTATCCAAGGCGTTATAAGCTACAGCTCCATGTGGATCTAACATATAGCCCGTTTCATCGAATACTTTAGTAATCGTTTTTCTTGTGGTATTGTCAGTAACAGAAACACTACTAAATGATTTTTTTAGTTCTGGAAGTTGTTGGTGAAACAACTCCATTACTCTTATAAAATTACTTGGGTTAGCGACATCCATAGCATTCGAAATAGTAGCAACCGATTTTTTTTCAGGATATTTTTCTGTGGCTAAGAATTCCGGGACTGTATCGTTGGCATTGCATGCGGCAATAAAATGCTTTACCGGCAGGCCTGAGATATACGCCAATACACCTGCACAGATATTGCCAAAGTTTCCACTTGGCACGCATATTACAGGTGCGTCATTTTCTTTCCATTGTTGCAGGGCAAAGAAATAATATAACTGCTGTGGCAACCACCGTCCGACATTGATAGAGTTGGCCGAGGTTAATTGATATTTGGCGTTCAAGTCTATATCTGTAAAAGCTTGTTTTACGATGGCCTGACAATCGTCAAAGGTGCCTTGTACTTCAAGTGCCGTAATATTCTGACCACAAGTGGTTAATTGTAATTCCTGCACTGGACTTACTTTTCCTGAAGGATATAATATAATTACTTCAACACCTTCAACGCCTAAGAAACCGTTAGCAACCGCACCGCCGGTGTCACCGGAAGTAGCCACGAGAATGGTTGTTTTTTTCTGGTTATTTTGATTAAAATATCCTAAACACCTACTCATAAATCTGGCGCCTACATCTTTAAAAGCATAAGTGGGTCCGTGAAATAATTCGAGAGAAGAAATGTTTTCGTTTATTTTTATAAGCGGGAACGGAAAGTTTACAGTTTCCGCGACGATTTTTTGTAATTCATTATCGGGTAGGTCATTGCCCACAAAAGGCTTCATCACTTCAAATGAAATCTCTTCTTTGGACAACTTAGATAAATTCTCTTTTATATTCTTTGAAAGTGCGGGAATACTTTGGGGGAAATACAATCCTCTGTCCGGAGCCTGCCCACTCACTACCGCTTCTCTAAAACTTACTGAAGGCGATTTTTTATTTAAACTATAATATTGCATACTTATTTTATGGTTTGTGAACTATGAATAATAAATTATGATATCCATATAAAAGGATTAACGACTCTATTAGGCTATTGTACAACCTTGTTGATTGATTTTAGAAATATAAGTGTGAGAATCTACTTGCAGATTGGTATATATTTTTTGCATTTCTGCTTTTACCTTTTCTGCGGTTTCTTCGTTTTTGCTGAGCATGAAAATGGAAGGCCCGGAGCCCGAAATGCCACCACCTAAGGCGCCAGCAGATAAACAATTCCGCTTTAAATCGGCAAAACCTGGAATCAACTGACTCCTGATAGGTTCAATAATATGATCTTCTAAAGAACGACCGATAAGTTCGACGTCATTCTTTAAAATACCTGCTACTAAACCCGCGATATTGCCCCATTGTTTAATAGCATTTTTCAATTCGATCTGATGCTTTAAGATAGCACGTGCATCTGCAGTGCGTACCTCAATTTGTGGATGGACGACAGTTACGTATAAATCCGGAGCAGGCAACGGGATAATATCTAAAGGATTGATGGAGCGAATCAAGGTGATGCCACCATAGATACAAGGTGCAACATTGTCCGCGTGTTTGACTCCACTGGCTACTTTTTCACCCCACATCGCATATTGAATTTGTTGCGTTTTGCTAAAGGGGTTACCCAATAAATGATTTGCTGCTACGACAGCACCTGCGGCACTTGCCGCACTGGAGCCCACACCGCTACCAGGTTTTATATTTTTGTAAATCAAAACTTCAAATCCAATTTCTTCATTCAAATCCTTGATAATCTCCAGCAGCGGTGCACCGGCTGTATTTAAAGCGGGGTCTTCAGGCAAGGGGTAACCATCGGCGCTTTTTACAATTACTTTTCTTTCATTCAATAGGGTTACTTCCATTTTATCTGCAGGAGCACTCAGGCAAAGACCTAATATGTCAAAGCCACATACCAAATTGGCTACAGTACCCGGCGCATATACAGTACAAGATTTCATAAGAGAAGATGATTTATGATTATTTTATTTGTAATTTGAATTTATGAAACTGCCTTAATCAGATCAGCGAAAACGCCACTTGCTGTTACTTCTGCTCCTGCTCCCGCTCCTTTGATTACCAATGGATGATCTGGATAGCGCTTTGTAAAGAACAGTACGATATTGTCTTTTCCATACAAATGATAAAAATCTGACTGTTCATCGACTGCTTGCAAGCCTACGTTGGCTTTGCCTTTGGCGAAAGTGGCTACATATTTTAATTTACAGTTTTTATCTGATGCCTCCTTATATAATTTCTTAAAATGTTCTTCCTTCGCTGCTAATTCTTTATAAAAATCGTCAACGCTGCCTTCAAAACATGAAGCGGGTAGAAACTGTTCATTGTCAATATCTTCCATATTTATTTCATTACCTGCTTCTCGTGCGAGAATCATTATTTTGCGCATTACATCTGTACCTCCTAAATCCAATCGAGGATCTGGTTCTGTGTATCCCTCGTTTTGCGCCTGTTTTACTACTTCGGAAAAAGTTTTACTCCCATCATAATTATTAAACACAAAATTTAGTGTCCCCGATAAAACTGCTTGAATTTTTACGATTTCATCGCCACTGCGGAGTAAATCATTCAAGGTGCCAATTATCGGAAGCCCGGCGCCCACGTTCGTTTCAAAGAAAAATGGCGCATTGAATTCTTTAGATAAGGATTTTAGCTTTTTGTAATATTCAAAAGAGGAAGAGCAAGCTATTTTATTACATGCAACGACCGCTATACTTTTCTCTAAAAGCAGATGATAATTCTCTGCCATATTTTTGTTAGCTGTAACGTCTACTACCACGCTGTTTCGTAGATTACTATTAATTATTTCTTGAATAAAGCTTTCAAATTCGAATTTGTTTCCGTTATTTAAGTCTTCTTTCCAACTGTCCAGGTGAATACCACCATTATCGGAGAATAACATTTTGCGGCTGTTTGCCATGCCTGCGACGCGTAACTGAATGTTTAAGTTTTTTAGCAGATAATCTTTTTGATGTTTCAATTGTTCAATAAGTCTACTTCCTACATTTCCGGTTCCTACAATAAACAAATTTAATTGCTTATAAACTTTTTCAAAGAAGGCTTCGTGCAACACGTTTACTGCTTTTTTTACGTCATCAAAAGCAATTACGGCGGATATGTTTTTTTCTGAACTCCCTTGTGCAATAGCACGTACATTAATGCCATTTCTTCCTAATACAGAGAACATTTTGCCGCTGATACCTGGATGACTTTTCATTTTATCACCCACGAGTGCGATGATGGAAAGATTTTTTTCTTCTTTTATTGGTTCAACTCTTTTGGCTTCAATGTCATTTTTGAAGGTGCTATCCAATACTTCTTTTGCTTTTTCTAATTCATTTGCATTTATGGCTACGCAAATAGAATGCTCCGAAGAACTTTGTGTGATCAACACAACATTTATTTGAGCAGAAGCTAATGCTTCAAATAGAACCTTTGAAATGCCCGGCACACCCACCATTCCACTCCCTTCAAGGCTTAATAACGCTATCTCCGTGATACTTGAAATACCCGTTACTATTTCTGTTTGTTCTCCTTCTATTTGTTCGCTAATATAGGTTCCTTCATCATCTGGTAAAAAGGTATTCTTTATCTTGATAGGTATAGCGGCTTGCATTGCGGGAATAATCGTCGGCGGGTAAATAACTTTGGCACCAAAATGCGATAACTCCATTGCTTCTTTGAATGAGATATAAGGTATAGGTTTCGCATTGCTTACCCATCGTGGATCCGCAGTCATCATGCCTGATACATCTGTCCATATCTCCAAAAGGTCTGCCTGGGTGGCTGCAGCAAATATGGCCGCAGTATAGTCCGAGCCGCCGCGTCCTAATGTCGTTACTTGGTT
>NZ_JBNQGD010000171.1:0-10901 GCF_050436765.1 Arachidicoccus sp.
AATTTAAAATTACAAAATATTATGATATGACACAGTTTAAATTACAGTCTCGACTGCCTAGTATATTGTCGCAGTAAGCTAATCTTTTCTTATGCAGCTCTACGCTGAAGTTTACTTTTGTGCGCAAGGCGTCAAACACTTTCTGAATGGTCCCAGACCCTTCGTTCTTAACGCTGTTTTCGATTTTAGAGATTTTTGAGCTTTCTGCACCTCAACAAATTCTCCTAATTGTTCTTGAGTTAAGTTTTGTTCTTGTGTTGATCATGCGATTACGCCGTGAATGGGATTCATTTCGTTCGCTCCGCTGCCAAATAACATAATCCTTCCTTTCTTTGCCATCTGATAAAACTCGCTCATATCCTGTGGGACGAACAATACAATAATCTAATCCCGAGTTTTTAAGGGCTGAAACAAATTTCGCTTTTGCTTTGCAGATTTTAAGATGGGTTAATTTATCACCATTGAGAATAGAAATGTAAATAAATCTTTTAACGCCATTTCGTATGGCTTCTTCAAGTAAATTGATATTTACCTGATAATCCACATCCATATAGGTCAGGCCGTCTTTTTGTTGAGTTATACCGATCGTTGAGATAACAACATCAATATTTTACAGCAATTTTCAGTAGATTTTATATTGGCAAATAATTGATTATAAATTCTTTGCCAATACAGAACTTATGTTATTTCAGAAAATGCCTTACATTAAAATTGATATTTGCAATTATTGCCACAGTGCTGCTTCCTGCGTTTTTAGACGGCTGACTTGGGCTTATGATACGCAGAGCGATTCTTGATAAATTCCTCTACTGATACTTCAATAATTTTATTATCCTTCATGATAACAAGCGGACTGTTCTTTTGTTTTTTAAACTCCAATAGTCTTTGAAAGGCTATTTCAAGCCCGCGAACTATTTTGTTTTTTTCTTCTATAATTTCAGGACTCGTCATATTAAAGAATTAATTTAAATTTTTCTTTGTTGATAATTATAATTGGTTTACCTTTTTCTTTAAGTGCAATTTCGATATAAAGTTAGTAATAACTTCGCCGTTGAAACAGCAAAGTTACCATGCGCTATCCATCAAAGGGTTCTACGGGTTTTATGCCTGCGTTTACGGGTTTAGTAACCTTATTAATTGCCAATGGTATTGGTAGATTTGGCTACCCGCCTCTTATTCCGGCGCTTATCAACCACCGGTGGTTCTCTGTTAGTCAGGCCGATTATCTCGGAGCGGCTAATTTAACCGGATATATTGCCGGTTCAATGCTGGCGACCTATTTTAATAGATTTATTCCCTCTGTCACTTTAATCAGGATTGCATTGGCACTACTCATCCTCACGTTTGCCCTATGTGCGATCCCTCTTGATTTTAAAATTTATTTCCTATTGAGATTTGTCGCTGGCGCCACAGGAGGCATTCTCATGATAACGACTGCACCGACCATATTTAAACACACAGTTTCCAAAAGCAAAGGACTTATAAGTGGAATTATTTTTTCCGGAGTAGGTATTGGAATAGCTTTAGCTGGAACAATTATCCCGGTTCTCGTTCGACGGAGCATTACGATAACATGGCTCACATTCGCCGGCACGTCTCTATTACTAATAGCTATCGTATGGAGAGGCTGGCCTGCAGGCAGCAATGAAAAACATCTGCCACCCAACCTCGAAAAGCATCCAAGTCATCGCGGCCACTTATTTCCGCGCGCGGCCCTATTTTTACTTATTTCTTATGTGTGTGCGGCCGTTGGTTTTGCACCACACACGATATTCTGGGTAGATTTCATTAGCCGGGGTTTAGGCAAAGGCATTCAAACAGGAACTAAATTTTGGGTGCTGCTTGGATTGGCGGCAGCGATTGGGCCGATTATTGCCGGATTTATGGCAGATAAAATAGGATTTAAGAAAAGTATAAGTATAAGTTTACTGGTAATGGCGACAGGGGTCTGCCTTCCCGTTTTCTGCACAGCCAACTGGAGCCTGGGCTTATCGAGTGTGTTTTTGGGAAGCCAGGCCTTAGGCTTAGTTTCTTTGACCGCAGGTCGTAGCGTAGAACTGGTAAGATCTGAATATCAAAAAAAATTGTGGAGCTGGATGACAATTGGATTTTCTTTAGTTTATGCTGGTATGGCTTATCTGTCAACGTACTTGTTTTCTGTTTTTCATTCTTACCAAATGCTGTTTGCCATTGGCACCATTGCATTGGTTTTTGGTGCAATGTTGAGTTTTATCGATACTGATAAAAAACTCAAATAAGACAGGAGTAAATTACACGCATAACTATAGCCAGTGTAGTTTCTTTATGGTGGGAACGAGTAGTAAACGCACCACCGTTTCGTCATATTATTTGATGAAACGCCTGCTTTTATAATTTTGGCGCCTACCTGTAAATTTTAATGCACTATTGCGTGTAGAATAATGCATTAAAATTTTTAAATGCCAATCTATCTTGGGACAAAGCTGGCTTTTTGTTTTAAAGCGGCTAAGGCATCTCCTGCAGTCCATACCGCCGCACCTAATAATACAAAATCTTTTAAAAGAAATTGGCCTGGCATCGGCGAGATAAAGGGAAAAGAAAATCCCGTTTGGATAATACCGGGCGTAGAAAGTAAAAAAGTAAGTGTAAGAATAAACATTACAATTGCACCGAGACTGCCCCAAAAAGAAACTTTTGGATTAATAGACTTTAAGCAAATTAATATCCCTAATGCAATTTCAATCCCGCCCAATATATTGGAAAAACCCCGCACACCAAATGCCGGATAAGTCCAAGAGAAGAAGGGGCTGTTCACCACAAGGCCTTTGATTCCCATGGCTTCATAAGCGGTAAATTTCAAAAATCCTATCCAGATTAATACGAGAGCAAGACCAAATCGGATAATTTTTGCACCGATGTTCTCAAATTTTATTCCGAGTTGCAGATCTGCAATACCATTTGCGTTGTTCATAAATGTAAGTTTTAAATATGAGTATTTTGTTACTTAGTATTTAAATGTAGCAAAACCTTACAATTTTTTTTCTATCCGCGAATAGAAACGGAAAACGGTATTTATTTAAATGTTTTTCGATTTTTCATCGATAGTTTTCTGCAATTTTTCTTTATAATCCTTATCTAATTGTATTTCTTTATCGACGGGTTTGACAAAGATATCAAACGCTACTTTATCGATAATTTTACTTTGACGTTGGTATATCCTGCATACTTCACAACCGGCAAGATGAATGGTTAATTCTAAATTTTCTTTCAATGATAGAGCCGCAGTTTTTTTCTTCTCAATCATAAAAGTTGCCTTTTCACAATTGGTAGCTATTTTCCTTTCTTTACTCATGGCTTAATTTTTTTATAACCAATGCTTTTGCAAACATGCTCTTAGGCTTACTTTAGCACGATGAATGATCACCCAATAATTGGCTGGGGTTACATCTAATTGATTGCAGATTTCTTTTGTATTTTCCTCTTCCATAAATTTTAGTTTAAAAACTAAAATCCATAGCGCAGGTAATTTTTTCAGGCATTGCTCCAGAACCCGATTAAATTCTTGATTCTCCAACACATTTTTCTCTTGTGCATAAAATTCTTGCGGTCTCAAATCAACTTTCCAATGACCATCTTCCTGATTAAAATATTGAGGATAGGCTTCGCAAAGTGTCAAATGTTTTAAAGCCGAGGTCTTTGCTCTGTAGATGTCAAAAATTTTGTTTTTTATGATGGACGTGAGCCAAGTCCTTTCTGAACTTCGGCCTTCAAACTTATCCACTTTTTCTAAAGCCGCTAGAAAGGTTTCCTGCACAAGATCTTTTGCCTGCTCTTTATCATCCAGCCGACGTAGGGCATAGGCATACAGATAGTCGGCATATTTTTCTGCCCACTTATGAGGATTGATGACATTTAATTGATTATCAGTCATATTGTTTTCCCTGTTATACTAAGTATTTAATTTTTAGTATTGTAGATTGTGTTAGTGAAATAGCGCATTAATTCTGAACTTTTCAAAATGGGCAATCTCTCTTGCCCGGGTGGCTATTACTTGGATTGTTCCATTCGTATCTTCACTCCAAAAATATGCAACAAAAAAATAACGCAACCATTATTTATTTATAAGACCCCTTTTTTCTCATTATAAATAACGGTGTATTATGAATTTGATTGCTGGTATCTCTGGTTAAAGACACGTGCCATTACTTTTAGTCGTATGAATGGCCAAACCCTTACATAATTTATAAAAAGAAGCTAAAACCAACTCACCACGACCTACGGACGGAAGTGAGGCGACAACACCAATGAAAGAATATAACTAAAGAATCGTATCTGTTGGCTTATCAGTAAAGCAAACGAAATATTTGCCAGGCGAGATATTTTCGTGCCCGTAACAGAAGAACGTCACCCAGCATGTAAGAACCTTTTCGGGGGACATTTGTGGAGAATAATTTAAATAGAAATTCTTCGCTATGGTAAGATTCAAAAGTACTGCTGTTGAGATAATTGCAGCAGTTTCGATAGTGCTATAAATAAGGATTTGGAATTTGAAAATCATATCCTGGGCATACATACAAAAGTGGATTGTATAACGAAAGGTAAATTGCTTCCTATCTTTTATCGAAAATTTATTAACCTCTTAATTAAACTTTGGACCAAAACTTGCGGTCTTAGGTTAAACACGGTGTTTGAGTGATTTGAGTGGTAAATAATAATTCTTACTTTTAAACATTTATGAAATGAAAAACAATAAACTTTATATTGCAATACTAGCGATAGCATCATTCGCTTTTATGGGGTCGGTTTCTGCACAAGGCAGGGGTAGGGGGCAAAACTGGCATCAAGACAAGCATGAGTATAAAGAACATGGAAATGGACATGCATATGGACATGATAAACATGGGCGTGATAATTATATCGTAGATTATAGACATGATGATCGTTATGAACATGATAATCGTTACAGACATTATAGTCACGCCCATGGAGACGACTATTACGCACCAAGAAGGCATGGACGCCAAGATTGGGCAATAGCGCACGGTTACAATTATAGAAGACATGTTTATTTTCCCGATTATCATGTTTTTTATGATGCAAGGAGAAGGGGATACGTATATAGAAATAGAGGGCAATGGTTATTCTCAGTTGCTGTTCCATCTATAATTGCCGGAGTAGATCTTGATAATGCAAGGATAGAATATATGAATAACGTGCCGCTGGATGCTTATCCGCAATCTTATTATGATTACTACAACAATCCTCCATCAGGTGTGAGATTGAATTTACAAGTTCGACTGTAAGATTTGGTCTCACTGTATAGAAAAATAAAGACTCAGCAGATAATTGCTGAGTCTTTATTTTTATTAGTGAAAAAAAGATTTTTGGGTATTCAAATTGTAAGATTAAAGCCTCCACTCACTCAGATTTAAAAATGAGTTCTGTACCTTGATCCAGAGAAAAATTCGACATGCCTTATTGATGGTAAATTTCCAGGTATTTGCTTTAGGTTTAAGATGGAAGCTCTACATGAATAATAATCTAGGCCGTCAAACTGCAAAGTATTATATTCTTAAGCAACGTGGTTGTCAATGACAGCCGTAGGAGCATTTTTTTTAACAGATGCGATTCCATTGTCTCGACCTGGTTCAGATGTATACATTTGACTGCTGCCAATGATTTGACCATTGGTTGCTTTTAAATTAAAAAAGAACTTTCCATTGGATGCCGTCTTTTTCTCAAATTTGCTATCGTCCTGTGAATTCTTTTTTACGGATTCAATACCGTTATTGCAGCTGGCCATAGTTGTATAGCCTTCACTTGTAAGAATTACTTCTCCATTCCCAGCTTGCAAGTTGAATTGAAATTCTCCGTTTACTCTTTTAGAAATTACAAATTTTGACATAGATTAATTTTTTAGATTTATGAAAAATGTATTTGTAAGGTACAGAAAGATTTTCTTCTTTTAACAACCTAATCAGAATTTGACGGAGAATTATTTTTAAATTGTTGCCATATCAATTACGAAAGGATACTTAACATCGCTGTTCAAAAGTAAGTGTACGACCAAGCACGTATATAGTGGAGACAAGGGGGAATTAGTTTTGCTCAAAATACTATGATGGAACAAATGCAGACTACGCCAGCGATAGCAATGTTGACTTATTGCGTAGTAAGCCAGAAGCGCGAAGTGTAAAAGATTTTTATTTGCAAAATAATTTGGATGAAGGCAAATATTATTATTGGCACAAAAAAATACTAGATAATACGAAGCAGAGAAAAGCCGGCTGAAACTATCTACTGTAAATCATTATAGCGTTTCTCGGCTGTCAAAAATAGTGAACAAACTTGGTAATCGAACTGTTCCCTTGCAGACGGTTCAGAATGGTATAAATTGGGTTGGTAAATTAAAAATACCGCCTCAGTATTGACTTTGGAGCGGTTCGTATTGCTTCGTATTGTCATTTAGCGGTGAGAAAGGGATCAGATAAAGTTTTTTATGTAGTTAAGTTACAGTGACATGAGTTAATCTATTATAATATGTATCTTGATTTTTTTTGTGACTTTGCTTAAAAGCAAACGTAATGAATACGAAACTCACATTGACAATAGAGCAGTCCGTTATTGAGAGGGCTAAAAAATATGCAGGGAAAAGAGAAAGAAGCCTATCTAATTTGATTGAAAATTACCTGAAGGCCTTGACGAATGGGTCGGCAAATAACGACGACGATGTGACGCCCATTGTAAAATGATTAAAAGGCACCTTTAAGCTCCCTAGGGATTTTGATTATAAAAAGGAGCTTACAAACCGCCTATCAGAAAAGTATCTATAATGCATATTTTAATTGACACCGATGTAATTCTCGATTTCTTTTTCGACCGGAAACCATTTTCGGACGATGCCTCAAAAGTGCTTAGCCTGTGTGAAAAAGGAGAAATCCTGGGTTTTGTAACACCAGTAATGATTAGTAATATTTATTACCTTTTGAGGAAAACAGCCAAACACGAAAAGGTCATTGCTAACTTAAAAAGTTATTAAATATTGTCAGCATTTCAATGATAAATAAGCAAACTGTTTTGGAGGCTCTAAACTCTAATTTTAAATATTTTGAAGATGCACTGCAGAACTTTTCCGCTAAAAATGAGAAAGGAATAGAAATAATAGTAACCAGGAATATTAAGGATTATAAAGCAAGTGAATTATCCGTAATGACTCCTAATATTCCTTTACTCCCGTTTAGCAATATGCCCTACTATCTCGTGACCCGGAACGATTTGGTATCTTGCCGGTCATCATTCACTGCGCATCTGGTGGATATCTGAATGACAAACACCACTGTATAAACTGTATAAGATATCCATCAACATGCCATTTTCGCCTACTTCGCGCCGTTCAAAATCCAAAGGTTTTAATGAATTTTAGCGAATCTGATGGGCTGCCTGCCCCATATCCTTACGTTGCAATCATTGTAATTGTTTTTAGTAATTGCTATAATAATTTTCCTAATTCCACATGCACAAAATCCATCAACTTTTTGATATGAGCAGGGGATAGGTCAAATTGTAAACCTGCTGCCTCAAATAGTTCAGGTAAGGTTTTAGTTCCGCCTAGGCTCAAAGCTTTCATGTAGTTCTCCAAAGCTTGCTGAGGATTTTGCTGATATTGCATCCACATACCAATGGCACCCAACTGCGCAATACCATATTCGATATAATAAAAAGGTACTTCAAATAGATGTAATTGACGTTGCCAGGCAATTTCTCTAAATTTTTCCAAGCCTTCAAAATTTACAGTATTGGTGGAGAAATCATTCAATATTTTCATCCAGTTCTCCGTTCTTTCTGCTAAAGTATGGTTTGGATTCTCATATACCCAGTGTTGAAATTTATCAATAATGGCAATCCAGGGGAAGATGGTAATGACTCTTTCCAATTGATGAATCTTGGCGCGTTTTAGTTCTTCCTCATTATCAAAAAATACATCCCAATGATTCATGCTAAATAGTTCCATGGACATACTTGCTACTTCTGCAATTTCCATTGGATATTCTTTAAATGCGCTCAATTGCAATGGATGTGCTAAAAAAGAATGAATAGCATGTCCGCCTTCGTGAACCATGGTTGTCACGTCGCTCATTTGACCGGCAGCATTCATAAAGATGAATGGAGCACCACTTTCGGCCAAAGGGCAGTTATAGCCACCTGGTGCTTTTCCTTTGCGGCTATCCAAATCAAAATGATGCAGCTCTTGCATTTTCTTTAAACAGTCGGCAAAAAACGGATTCAAAGCATTAAAGCACTTTTCGGTTTTTTGCACCAAGTCTTTTCCGTCAATAAAAGGGCGCAACGGTTCTACTCCTTCAACTTCTGCCTCGGTATCCCAAGGTCTGTAATCATCCAGACCTAATTTTGTCTTTTTGTATAAATTGATTTTTTCCACTAAAGGAAGCACGTGTAATTTTACTGCTTCGTGAAATTGAAAACAATCTTCTTTGGTATAATCGAAGCGACCCAGTTCTTCGAATTTATAATCGCGATAATTACTGAAGCCTGCATTTTTTGCCACTTGCTGACGTTTCTGAATTAACTCCGTGTACAAACTATTCATCGCGTCTTTATCTTGCAAACGCCTTTGCTGAACTTTAAAATAAACTTCTTCGCGTAATTTTCTATCCGGGTTTTCAAAGAATTTGGCCGCTTGTTGTAAAGTATATTCTTCTCCATTTACTTCAATAGACATTTTACCAGCAATAACGCCATACTGTTGTTGTAATACACTTAACTCCGCCTGAATTGGAATATTTGCTTCTCGAAAAAGTTCTATACTTTTCTTCACGCTGCGTAGATAAGTAGCAAATTTTTGTTGGTCCAATTCCTTTAGATAAACAGAGTTGACCAACTTTTTATTCAAGGCGTCGGCATAGGGTTGCAGTTTAGGTTGGATTTCCATACAGAAAAAAGTAAACGCTTCTTCCAAGGATTTGTCGGTAGTATCGCAGGTCATTTTTATCTGACGCCAGCAAGCGTCTTCACTTACCACGGCTTCCATTTCACTCATATCAAGCAACCAGCTTTCTAAATCTGCTTTTGAATGAATTGCTCTATCTAAAAGATTTTTGAAATAAGGTTCCAACGCTTCCCAAGTAGTGATTTTAAAATCATTTGGTACGAATTTCCTAGGCAGTTTTTTTATATCGGCCGTATATGACATATTAAATTTTGATTTATAAACGATAAATGATGAGCATACATTGTACAAAAATAAAAATAAAAGAGCGCAACCAAAGCACTTTTAACATGTCTTTGGTCGCGCTATAATATGGTAGCAATGACCTAGGTCTATTCTGCTTCTTTCTTTTTCTTCGGGGCTGCTTTTTTCTTGGGCTTTTCTTCTTCTGCTTTTTCAGTTTTTGGCTCCGATTTTTTGGCCGATTTTTTTGCGGGTGCCTTTTCTTCTTCCGCTTTTTCAACTTTCGTTTCGGCGGTTTCGGGTTCTACCTTATTTAATTCAAAATCAATTTTATTAGCTTCTAGAATGCCGTACCAACGCACCATCTTCTTCATATCGCTGGAATAAACACGATCGAAATCCATATCGGGATATACCTTTTCAAAATACTTTTTTACTTCGGCATTATTTTTATAATCAGGGAGCTTTTCACTACTTTTTTTCATCGCGCCTAAAATATCCACCAGGTTTACATTTTCACGGACGGTATATATTTCGATACTTTCCAAATGTGAAAACTGATGACTGCGAGAAGAAGCAAACTTAGTGCTGTTGTCTTCCAAAGAACGCACAATTGCACCATCGGCTTTATTGCCTACTAATTCAAATAAACCGCTCATTCCGGTTACGGAAATTATTTTGTTGTATTCCATCTAAAAATTTATTTTGAGGTTGCGAATGTAAGTGATAATTTGATAATTTGGAAATTTTAAGCCATTAATGCGTGCTGGAAGAGGGGAAAGAAATGCGAATATTGGTTGAATCGATTTAGTAAGTTGCTCTTTTTGATTTTTAGTGGTTATTTTTGGCAGTGCTAATGATTATCCTTTTTTGTAAAATGCTTTTAAACATTGGGGATAAGAAGTAAATAGATGAATAATGATGGATCTGATAATCCATTTATTAAAAGAAGGCAAGTATAGAACAAACAAATTTTGATATTGACGGGCTCACCCTTTTCGGTTATAGTTTTAAGGTATTGCCGGCGAGGGTCTATTTTTAATCAAATATTATTTCTATTTAAAAAATCATACAATAAAAATTCACTACATATATTCCTATGTTTTCTCCTGAACAAACTAAACTATATACACAGCAGTCACAGCAGTTTTTAAAAGACGCGCGTCCTTTGCAACCAATAGATGCAGGGCTTTTTAGAGAATTGTTGCGTTTTCACGAATATCGTTACTATGTGTTGGACAATCCTTTGGTTACCGATACAGAGTATGATGTATTATATAAGAAATTGGAACATTTTGAAGCGGAATATCCCGAGTTGATTACGCCGGATTCGCCGACACAACGCGTAGGAAAAAGTTTGACCAATCAATTTGCGACAACCGCACATTTGGTGCCCATGTTGTCTTTAGAGAACTCCTATAATGCGGAAGATTTGAAAGATTGGGATAGGAAAGCGCGGGAAGCAGCGGCTTTAGACGTTGTGGAATATTGTGTGGAACCCAAATTTGATGGTGCCAGTATTTCTTTGTTATACGAAAAAGATCTTCTGGTACGTGCCGTTACGCGCGGCGATGGTATTTCGGGGGAAAACATTACCACCAATATTAAACAAATCCGTTCGATTCCCTTGCATGCGCCATTCTCCAAGTACGGTATGGAACAAGTTGAGATTCGGGGCGAGGTTTTGATGTCCAAAAAATCTTTTAAGAAATTCAATGACAGGCAGGCTGAA
>NZ_JBNQGD010000171.1:10911-32827 GCF_050436765.1 Arachidicoccus sp.
CGTAATGCCGCCAGTGGAAGCCTGCGCTTAAAGAATCCACAAGCGGTGGCAGAGCGAGGCTTGGACGCTTTTTTATATCACATTAGTTATGTTATTTATGAGCATGAAGCACCGAAAGTGATGGAGACGCACGCCGGTTCATTACAATTGCTTTGGGAATGTGGTTTCCGTTCTCCTCAAAAAGAAAAACATGTTTATCAAAATATCGAGGAAGTAATCGCACACATTGCCGACTATGAGCAGCTGCGCGATGAATTGCCCTATGAGATTGATGGTATGGTGGTGAAAATAAATGCCATTGCTTTGCAAGATAAATTAGGCATGACTTCCCATCATCCACGTTGGGCAATGGCGTATAAGTTCAAAGCCCGGCAAGCTACATCTATACTGCGCGCCGTTGAATTTCAAGTAGGTCGTACGGGCGCAATTACGCCTGTGGCAAAAATAGATCCGGTGTTTCTTGCCGGAGTGACCGTAAGTTCTATTTCTTTGTTTAATGAAGATATTATTCGCGAAAAAGATTTACGCATTGGTGACAGCGTTTTAGTAGAAAGAGCGGGAGACGTGATTCCCAATATTGTAAAAGCCCAAGAGGAATTAAGAACCGGAATGGAAGAGCCTATTATCTTCCCAAAGCATTGCCCTGTTTGTAATTCAGACTTGCATAAACCGGAAGAGGAAAGTGTTTGGCGTTGCATTAATCCCAATTGCGAAGCACAAGTGGTGGAAAGAATGATTCATTTTGTAAGCAAAGACGCGATGGATATCCGCAGTTTTGGCGAAGCCAATGTGCGCAAATTTTATCAGTTGGGTTTATTGAAGGACATACCCGGTATTTACCGATTAGATCTTGAAAAGATTTCAGCGCTCGAAGGTTTTGGTAAAAAATCCATTGATAATTTACTGGCTGCTATTGAAGGCAGCAAGCAACAAAGCTTGAATCGTTTGATATTTGCATTGGGTATTCGTTACGTAGGAGAAACGACGGCAAAAATCTTGGCTAACCGTGTCAATAATTTGTGGGATTTAAAAGATTTTTCTTTAGAAGACTTAATGGGGCTGGAAGATGTAGGACCAAAAGTTGCGGGAAGTATTTTCGATTTCTTTCAAGCGCCCCAGAGTATAGCATTATTGCAGCAATTAGAGAAGGAAGGCTTGAATTTTGTGAACACCAAACGTGGAAATACGGATGAGAGCGCCGTTCTGGAAGGAAAAACATTTTTGTTTACCGGAACATTGAATCAATTAAAAAGAAGCGATGCGGAGGCAATGGTGGAAGAAAAAGGAGGAAAAATATTGACGGGTGTTTCTACTAAATTGAATTATTTGGTGGCAGGAGAAGCGGCCGGAAGTAAATTAGAAAAAGCAAAAAAACTCAATACGGTAAATATTATTACGGAGGAAGAATTTTTACAATTGGTGAAGTAATATTTCCTGTTTTTTTTCTGCATAAGGGTTAGGGTAGGTTTTAAGGAAAGATGGGATCGGTTCTTTGGAGAACCTTCGGAATGCATATTTGCAAAGCGGTTAAATATTTAGCGCAAGTTATAAGCAATATAGAGCAACTCCACTGCTGCATGGGTGTTTTGTATTTCTTTTTTTGTCGTAGGTATTTACCCCCTTATTCTTTATTCTTGATGATTTAAAAGCCACACATACCGCCTGATCCAAATTTGCTGGCCCGTGATCGGTGCCGCATCATCTGAGGTAAGAAATACAGCAGCTATCGCTATGTCTTCGGATAGTCCTTTTCGGTCAAATAGTGTATGAATGGTAAACATTATTTCAGCCTCGTTACAATAAATCTAATGTTTCACTTTCATCACATTTAGACCATGAAGAGCATATTCGGAATATACTTGGTAACTAGATCCGAAATTAGGATTTTAGGTTAAGAATTGACTTTCTTCCAAAAATAAAGGGGACACTGAAAAATTGCATGACTGGATTTAGATCAAAAAAAAATGAAAAATGTTGAATGAATGATTAAAAAAATGTCTCTTCAATGAAGAATATTCGTCTATTAAATTAGCAACTTGTAAAGTGGTGTTCTTTTAATCTCGCAGGGTATTTGTCTGTGTTGCTTGTTTCAAGAAATGATTTGATAGTCCTGTGTGGTAATACTTCATTCAAGGCTGTAATCGCATTGGATTGCATTTTTATATCATAAAATTACAAAACACAAATTGAGAAGTAAACAGTAAATTTGGTGTTCGGTGTTCGGGGGCTGAACCCTTTGGTCATTTTTAAACATACAGTATACGATGAAAAGCGATGAAAAGATAAGAGCCATTATCACCGGCACTACCGGAATGGTAGGCGAAGGCGTATTGCACCAATGCTTAGGTGAAGAGCGCGTCGATCATATTTTGGTTATCAATCGAAAACCCTGTGGAGTCTCGCATCCTAAGCTGAAAGAAATAATTGTCAGCGATTTCTTTGATTTATCTTCTGTCGAAAAAGAATTAGAAGGATATAATGCCTGCTTCTTTTGCTTGGGTATTACATCATTAAGAACGACCGAGGAGCAGTATGCGAAAATTACCTATAACCTTACTTTGTATATGGCAAATATGCTCTGCAAACTTAATCCGGACATGACTTTTAGCTATATTTCCGGCGCAGGAACTACAGGTGATGAACAGGCGAAAATGATGTGGGTACGTGTGAAAAGTAAAACGGAAAATGCATTGGCAAGATTGCCTTTTAAAAAAGAGTTTAATTTTCGACCGGGCTTTATAAAACCGATCAAAGGCTTGAAGAATACCCACTCAATTTACACTTACTTAGGTTGGATATTTCCTTTTGGTCGGAAATTTTTTCCCAATACCTTTTGTACGCTGCGAGAATTGGGAACTGCGATGATAAATGTTTGCTTTTCTGATGAGGATAGAAAAAATATAGAAGGGCGCGACATTATTGCTTTGGCAAAAAAATAAGGGTTCTACTTGGGTATTGTCGTCCTTTTAATTTTCCCTGGAAACATCTATAATTGCGTCTTTCTTTTTGCCATATTCAAATTTGTAGATCTGTAGTAGTAAAAGAAAATAGGAAATAAGCAGGGGGCCGAAAATGAGGCCCATGATGCCAAAAAGCTGTAGTCCCACTATGACGCCAAATACCGTGATAAGCGGATGTACGTTTCCAAATCTTTTCATGAGGGTAAAACGCAAAACATTGTCGGTGTTGGCAACGATAGCGCCGCAATAGATTAAAAGACCTATGGCCCTTGCTGTATCTGCGTTTAAAAACATAATCGCACAAATGGGTATCCAAACAATCATCGTTCCGATCACCGGAATAATGGAAGCTGCTCCCGTAAGTAACCCCCATAATACAAATTCGTGAACGCCAAATATCCAATATCCAATAATGGCAATGCAAGCTTGACAAAGTGCTAAAACCGGTATGCCAATTGCGTTTGAGATAACCAGGTTTTTAGTCTCTTTCCATAAAGTATCTTTGTTTTTAGCGCTCAGGGGTAAAAAAGAGGCTAATTTTTCTTCCATTTTTACGCTACTCATGAGCATAAAATAAAAAATAAAAAATGCTACAGCGATATTGCTTATTACCGACGCAGTCGCATTCAGTAATTTAGGAATGTAAAGTGCTACCTCTTGCATTGCCTTTGTCATTTGGTCATGAGAAATGCTTAGGCTCGGGAAATAAGATTTTATGGAGTTAACCACCGAACCAACTTTGGTATTGATGGTATCCGTATTGTTTAGTACCAGTTTTATTCTCGGGACTAATACCTTGACAATAGCGAAAATCGGCAATATCACTAAAATGAGATTGCCCAAAATTAGGGCTAGAGCAGCCATCCATTTTTTCCAATATTTTTTTTCAATCAGACGATGAAACCAGGACCTGTACAGGATATATAAAGTAATTGCCCCGAAAAAACCCGGAATAAAATATTTTAATTGGACGGTCAGTTCAACACCGATAAGAATTATGATGACCAACAGGCCGATTTGCTTTAAAAAACCTGCATTTATCTTTTCCATATTTATTGGTTAAGGTAATTAAGAAGAAGTGTTTTCACAGATTAATAATTTCAATAGGCGTACTTAAGTAAATTTAAGGGATATATCACAGAAATGTTGCATTGTTGCGTAATACTGTTATATTAATTGTTGGCAAATTTGTATTTGCTTAAAGCTACTAAAGTGCTGGAATGCTTATTGTTATTGGCTTTTATCGACTTAATAACAAACAATTGTATGTAAACTTTAGCCCTGTAAAATTTTTTTAATTCTAAAAAAATGATAACATTGTGCCTTCAAATTATTCATATTAATAATTAAAATCAAAATTTATGAGCTTTATAGCTGATATTCATGCAAGACAAATTCTTGATAGTCGTGGAAATCCTACTGTTGAGGTAGATGTATTAACAGACAACGGAATTATGGGTCGTGCAGCGGTTCCCTCTGGTGCGTCTACCGGCATTCACGAAGCGGTAGAATTAAGAGACGGTGATAAAAAAGTTTATCTGGGAAAAGGTGTTTTGAAAGCCGTAGCAAATGTAAATGATATTATTGCCGAACAATTACTAGGTTGGAGCGTTTCTGACCAGGTGGGTATCGACAAAAAATTAATAGAAATTGATGGAACAGAAAACAAAGCAAAATTAGGCGCTAATGCTATTTTGGCTGTTTCCTTGGCCGTTGCAAAAGCTGCAGCACAGGAAGCAAATTTGCCTTTGTATCGTTATGTTGGTGGCGTTAACGCGAATGTTTTGCCGGTTCCAATGATGAATATCCTCAATGGAGGCGTTCACGCAGACAATAAAATTGATTATCAGGAGTATATGATTATCCCCCATGGTGCAGGTTCTTTTAGTGAAGCATTGCGTTGGGGAACAGAGATTTTTCATGAGCTGAAATCGGTTTTGAAAAAGAAGGGTTACAGTACAAATGTTGGTGACGAAGGTGGTTTTGCACCCGATATTCAAAGCAATGAAGAAGCTATTGAAACGGTATTGGAAGCTATTAAAGCCGCAGGTTATGCACCCGGTACACAAGTTTCTATTGCACTAGATGCAGCTAGCAGCGAAATGTACAAAGATGGTAAATATAAATTCTACAAAAGCACAGGCAAAGAGTTGACTGCAGATGAAATGGTTGCTTATTGGGTAGAATGGGTAAATAAATATCCGATTGTTTCTATTGAGGATGGTATGGCAGAAGAAGATTGGGGAGGTTGGAAAAAACTTACCGATGCTTTGGGCGATAAGATTCAGTTAGTAGGGGATGATTTGTTTGTTACGAACAGCAAAATTTTAAAAAGAGGTATCGATAACGGCATTACCAACAGTATCTTGATTAAAGTAAATCAGATTGGTACTTTAACGGAAACCATCCAAGCGGTGCAAATGGCACAGCATGCAGGTTTTACAACTGTAATGAGTCATCGCAGCGGAGAAACAGAAGATACGACAATCGCTGATTTGGCAGTAGCTTTAAATTGTGGACAGATTAAAACAGGTTCATTAAGCCGCACTGATAGAATCGCGAAATACAATCAACTATTGCGCATCGAAGAACAATTGGGTGAAGACGGCGTATTTCTTTCTTTGTTCAATAAGAAATAATATTTAACTTTGAGTTTTTCTAGACCGGTTTGATTTATTTCAGGCCGGTTTTTTTGTTAGCGCTTCTCCGAGAACACCGGTTTGTTCAAGGCTATTTTAACAAAAAAAATATCATTTTCAGTGGTACGCAAGATTAAAAAGCAAAGCATCTAAATACCCGGTTGGAACTTGAAGCACAGGTAAAGATTAGTTAAGATTCTCCCCATTTCCCCTTGATTGCGCAGCAATGTAGACGAGTTTTCCTCTATTTTGCTCGTAGATAGTCGTATTTTCTGAACTGCTGCCTCCGAAGCGGCAGGTTGCTCTGAAGCGCATCTTAGTTACGATGAATAGCTGTATTCGTTCTATTTGGACGTATAGAGCGCTTATTTGATTTTGGCCGCTGAAGGTCACTCTATGGTTAAATTGTTAAGGGTCTGCAAAAAAGAGATTGATTCCCATTTTTGGGATTACAGACTTATAACTGGCACAGCGTTTGAATTGTCATAGGGGTTATTAATTTTGATTTCATAACTTAAAAAAATACTCTATGAAAAAATTTTTTTTATTTGCCTTCGCTTTTGCTTGTCTGACCTGGTTCTCGTGTAGCAAAAGTGATACGACATCAGGTTCCGGAAACGCTTCCGCCGAATTTTATTTGACTGACGCTCCAACTACTGCATATGACGCCGTAAATGTTGACGTGCAGTCTGTGCTGATTCAATCTGACCAAGACACAGGTTGGGTTGCCTTAGATATTAAGGCGGGTATTTATAACTTAATGCAATTAAGAAACGGGGTAGATACTTTATTGAGTAGAGCCACACTTCCTGCAGGTAATATTTCTCAGATTCGTTTAGTTTTGGGGACAAATAACTCCGTAGTTGTGAATGGTCAAACTTATGTATTACAAACGCCTTCCGCAATGCAAAGTGGGTTGAAATTTAATTTTCATCAAACTTTAGTCGCTAATGGTTCCTACAAGATATGGATAGATTTTGATGCGAATAAGTCTGTAGTTCAACAGGGAAATGGCAATTATTTATTAAAGCCAACTATACGTGCATATAGTGCCGAAACCAATGGTCAGATAAAAGGTTATGTATTGCCTCCACTTTCCACTGAAGCTGTTTTAGCCATCAATGGAACGGATACTTTGTCTGCAGTTCCTGCAAGTGACGGATTCTTTAAATTTAGCGGGTTGGCAGAAGGCAGTTACAAAATATGGTTTGAGCCCAATATCGGATTTAAAGACACGACGCTTACCAATGTAAATGTGTCTTTTGGTCAAATTACCGACCTAGGTTCTACCACTTTAGTGCAGATTCCATAATAGGTGTTTGAAAATAAAATTGGAAAAGATGTGCCGAAAAAACGGTGCATCTTTTTTTTTGTGTGCAATAAACGAGTATTTTCACGCTATTATTTGCTAAATGACCAGAAGATTATTCATTCCTATAGGACTTTTAGTGGGCAGTATGTTTATGCTGAAAAATGTTGGTGCGCAGAATTTTGGCGGTAATCCGTCCAAATTAAAGTGGCAGCAAATTAATACGGATTCGTTTCGCATTATTTTTCCCAGAGGCTTAGATAGTACAGCAAAAAATGTTGCTTCCCTCATCCAATTTCAACAAAGAAATATTGCGCCCGAAACAATGGGAGATAAGCTACGCAAGATTAATATCGTTTTGCAGAATCAAATGACATACAGCAATGGTTATGTGGGATTGGGCCCTTATCGTAGCGAGTTTTATTTAATGCCACCCCTGAATGTATTTGATTTGGGTGCGCAGAATTGGGCAGATAATTTAGCCATTCACGAATATCGTCATGTAGAACAATACAATAATTATGACCGGGGTTTATCGCATATAATGAAAGTTATTTTTGGTGACGACGGACAAGCCTTAGCTAACTCGGCAGCGGTACCCGATTGGTTTTTTGAAGGAGATGCCGTTTATAATGAAACGCTTTTGAGTACGCAGGGTAGAGGGAGGGTACCCTTGTTTATGAATGCTTTCAAGGCTTTATATTTAGGAGATAAGCATTACGGTTATCAAAAGATACGCAACGGTTCATTGAAAGATTATGTACCCGATCATTATAACTTAGGGTACTTGTTGGTCGCGTATGGTTACCAACAATACGGCGTTGATTTTTGGAAAAAGGTGACCCAGGATGCCGCCGCCTATAAGGGGCTGATCTATCCCATGCAGCGGGCTATTAAAAAATATTCGGGTATTTCTTTTCTTACGTTTAGAAAGAGTGCATTTAATGACTACCATGCGCAATGGAAAAAGCAGAAGCGTGATAGTGTAGATTTTATCACCCAAACAGAAAAGAGAAATGTGGTCAATTATCAATACCCCTATTTAACGGATAATGGAGACATCGTTGTTTTGCGATCAGATTACAAGCATATTGCTCATTTTGTAAGGTGGAACAGCGGGACAGAAAAGACCATCGCCCCGGCCCCTATCTCCAATGATAATTATTTTGGTTACAATAATGGAAATATTATTTACACGAAGTTGGATCCCTCGGCAAGATGGGGTTATAAAGAAAATAGCGATATAGAGCTGTTAAATATAGCTACAAAGAAAAAGCGAAGCATTACGCACCATCAAAGGTATTTCACGCCTGATATTTCCCGGGACGGGAAGCTGATAGCGGCAGTGAAATATACGACCCAACAGCATTGCTCCATTGACATTTTGGATCTGAAAGGCGGTATTGTCTTCCATAAAGACGCTTTAAGCAATCATATTTTTTCTTATCCGAAATTCGCACAAGGCGATTCGTCTTTATATGTGATCGAGCGAAACAAAGCCGGAGAGATGGCTATTGTGTATTTTAATTTACATACAAGAGCTGAGTCAACTATTTTACCCTTTGGTAATCGCCTGCTTGGTTTTCCCGTTGTGCAAGGCGATACACTTATTTTTACTTGTTCTAATAATGGCCGGGATGAGACCTGGGCCTATCTATCCAAGCAAAAAAAAATATATAGGCTGGCAAAGGCGCCTACGGGTATTTATCAATCCGTACTGCGCGGTAGTGCTCTGGTCGGAAGTGTTTTTACCGCGGAAGGGTACCGGTTAGCGACTTTCAAACCGCTGTTTAAGCCCATCGAAAATCTTTTGGCTGATACCCTGAAACGCATGTACGTCGAGAAGCCGCGCAGAGACTATGCGGATGTTTTACGGGATTTGAAAACGAATGACTACTGCGTTGAAAAATATGCGCAATGGCACCATCCTTTTAATTTTCATAGTTTAGAACCCAACGTGGACGATCCTAATTACAGCTTGACTTTATATGGACAGAATATCTTGAATACTTTGCAAACGAGTTTCGCCTACAACTATAATCGTATCGAAAAGTCTGAGCAATTAAGTGGCAATATTATTTATGGCGGAAGTTTTATAGAGCCATTTTTAGGTGCTTCTTATGCTTTTAACCGGACGGCCTATAGCAGCAAATACCAACAATATTTTCATTTTAAAGATATGGGCTGGCAGGTGGGTTTACAATTACCACTTAACTTTTCGTCAGGAGATTTTTATAGATCGCTTAATCTCTCTACTTCTTTTAATCAAAGAGTTATTCATTGGGCTGCCTACGATATCGATTTAAAAAATAGGAATGTCAATTATCTAAGCAGTGAAATAAGTTTTGTGAACCAGACCCAGCAGGCAGTCCAACAAATATATCCGCGATTCGCGCAAGCCTTTAGCTTACTATATCGTAACACCGTTGACAACAATGCGGCACGACAAATTTTGGCTAGGGCAGATTTTTATTTCCCCGGCTTTGCAGCGACCCATGGCTTCAAACTCTCCACTGCCTATCAACTGCAGGATACGCTTAGCAGGTATTCTTTTAGTTATAATTTTCCTTTTTCAAGAGGATATGATTTGTATATTTTCCCACAGATGTTCAAAGTAGGTGCGGATTATGTTTTCCCTATCGCCTATCCGGATTGGGGTTTTGGTGATCTACTTTATTTCAAAAGGGTTCGCGGTGATGTTTTCTATGATCGCAGCTTGGGCTATAATTATCAGAAAAACCCACAGCAGTTTTGCTCTCTAGGTACCGAGATTGATTTTGATGTGAACATTTGGAATCAACTACCCACTAGTTTTGGTATCCGGTATAGCAGGCGCTTAAATAACAGCGACGTCGCTAAAAACCGTTGGGAAATCATCGTACCTCTTCATCTTTTTTAAACGAAAAAAGGAATGATTTACTCATTCCTTCTCCTATAATGATTAGTTGAAAAATCTCAGTTATAAGCTTTTACCAGATAAACATAGTCTTCCAATTTCTTAATTTGATCTTCACGATTCACGCCCCTTAAATTAGCTTTTTCAGAAGCACCCACTTTCGAAAGGGCTGAAGTATCTGCGTCCCGCCAATTTTTTAGCATTTGATAAATTTCGTTCGATTTAATAGCAAAAGTTACACCCTGTGCATTGGTCTCGCGTGTACTTAATATGCCTACGATGTCGCCATATTTATTAAATAGAGGACCGCCAGAGTTCCCGGGATTTGCTAACAAGGAGATTTGTACAGTAGAAGTGTCACCATCAAAACCAGATAAACCGCTTAAATAACCTGTATTATAGATGATATCATTACGTGGATAACCTAATGTAAATACTTCGGCGCCAATATTTATCTTGCTACTCTTTAAATCATAAGGAAGCTTCCTTACAGGCTTGAAGTCTGAGTCTGTTATTTTTAATACAGCCAGATCTTTTGCATGATCTACGTAGGCGATGACGGTTTTAAACTCCTGTCCATCACTATTAGCCACAATCGCGCTAGAGCCTTTTAATACGTGAGCATTGGTTACCAAATAGCCTTTACCGTCAATTAAAAACGCCGAGCCGCCGCTTTTAACGACTGCGCCTTCGGGCATTTTTGTAACTTCTTTTATTTTTGAATATTGAATTTCCTGTGTTTTCTTTAATTGCTCTACGTCGCGACTTAATTGTTGTATTTCTGTGCGGTTGGCGGGAGCAATTACTTGAATGCTTCCGCTGATAAGAAACGTAGTAATCCCTGCAATACATGCGGCGATACCCATTGTTTTTTTATATCTGTGCCACAATTGAACTACTTTTCCTCTGGAGACGGTACGTTCGTTTTCAGCAATAACGCCTTTATTTAATAACGCCTGATGGGTCGTTTTTAAATTATCTTTTAGGTTTTTTCTCTCCGCATATTCGGCCAGCTTGTCCATAAATATCTTATGCTCCACCACCATCTGGTCAAGTTCCGCATTTTCGTGACGCATCTTTTCAAAGTATGCCCTTTCCTCAGGAAGCATTTCTGCGTTAAGGTATCTTTCAAAACTCTCAATTAAATACTTTTCACTCATCTTCATTCAATTTATTATACTGCGCAAAGAATAACTTCTTTAAACGCATTAAGCATTTGTATTTTTGATTCTTGGCGTTATCTGTATTTGTATACCCAAACATTTCCGCCAATTCACCCATTCCTTTTTTCTTTATGTAGTAGGCTTTTAATAATGTTCTGCAAGGTTCTCCTAATTTCTCCAAAGCAGCCTCCATAATATTAAAATCTATATCCTGTTGTCTGGCATTTTCAATGTCGTCATTCTGAACCAGCGTATTTTCTATAACCGAGGCGTCCAGATTGATGGCATATTTACCGCGTGACTGCAACCGCTTTAACCATATCTTTTTGCAGACCGCGTATAAAAATGTCTTTATTTGACTTGATAGGGCAAAAGAATCCAGTTTCGACTTCTCATACAAGATCATTATTGCCTCTTGAAAAACATCCCGCGCATCATCATAAGAGCCATTGTTATTGAGGATGAATGCTTGAATGGTACTGAAATTATTTTCATATATAATTTCGATACACTTAGAATCATTGTTAGCCAGTCCGCTTAATAATATTTGCTCTTTCTTATCCGGATTCACCTAGTCTATGTTTAATACTGAAATAGCCATAAAAGTAACCCAATTTTTATCTTAAATTTTTTTTTTGCAAAAAAAAGAAATTTTCTGGGTTACTTTTTTTTGATTGAGGTATTAATAGGAGAAATTCATAAAAAATTTAAATTAAAACAAGATGAAAAAATTATTATTTGTTGCTGTATTAGGTTTAGCTTTCGCTGCTTGTGGTAGTGGTGCTTCTTCTTCAACTACTGCTGATTCTACAGTTAGTGCAACTGCTGATTCTGCTAGTGCTGCTGTAAGCGCAACTGCTGATTCTGCAAAAGCTGCTGTAAGTGCAACTGCTGATTCTGCAAAAGCTGCTGTAAGTGCTGCTGCTGATTCTGCAAAAAAATAAGCTTAGCCCTTAGTACAAGTTAAAAAAGAAAAGGAGTTGGAATTTTATTCCGCTCCTTTTTTAATTCATCCAACATGTTCTTCCCCTGCGTCTATTCTCCCTTCGTTATCACCTAGAATTTTAAACTCTTTTCCGTTATTGTGCACTGGTCGTGGGAGCACTACTGTTCTAAAGTTTATGAATTTATTCTCTTTTTTTGTTTAAAAAATATTTGCCGATAATATTATTATGTTTACCTTCGCTCCGAACAGAAAGATAAAAAAAAAGAATATAAAAAAAATATATATGCGATATTCAACCAACTCTTTTAATCGGTTTTTTTTCTTTTTCACCTTTTTTAAAGGCGGATTGGCATTTTGTAAATGGAAATAACCCTAAGCACAAAACTCCAATCCCGAACTAAAGAGTCGGGATTTTTTGTATAATAACAATCTAAAAAAAATAAGTTGTTTTTTTATGAATAAAAAAAGTAAATCTGATGAATTAACCATTGCAATCCAAGGATATGAAGGGAGTTTTCATCAAGAGGCTGCTCAAAGTTTTTTCGGTAAGGATATTGAGGTTGTATGTTGTGATACTTTTAGAGACGTTATAAAAGTTGTTTCCAATAAGAAAGAGAGTGATGCCGGTGTGATGGCCATCGAAAACACGATAGCCGGAAGTATTTTGCCTAATTATAATTTACTACACAAAAGCGGGCTTAAAATTGTGGGTGAAGTATATATGTTGATTCGTCAGAATTTAATGGTCAACATTGGGGTGCCTATGGAAGAGATCAAAGAAGTGCATTCACACTCCATGGCCTTACAACAGTGTTTTAAATTTTTGGATGAACATAACTGGAAATTGGTAGAAACCGAAGATACAGCTTTGAGTGCCAAGAAATTGGCTAAAAGTAAGAACCCGCATGTGGGCGTAATTGCAAGCAGATTAGCTTCAGAAATTTACGATCTGGAGATGATCGCACCAAATATCCACACCATGAAAAATAATTTTACACGTTTTTTGATTCTTAACAGAGAAGAAGACGCCACCGAAATAGAAGGAGCGAATAAAGCCTCTATATATTTTCATACGGACAATTCAAAAGGAAGTTTAGCCAAAGTGCTCAACAAAATCAATGAGGTCGATATCAATTTAAGTAAGTTACAGAGTTTCCCTATACCCGGTAGTGACTGGAAATACAGTTTTCATGTAGATATGGAATTCTCCGATGTGGCACAATTACACCACGCGCTGAAATTGATAAAGCCGCTTACGGAGGAATTGAGGGTAAATGGTATTTATAAAAAAGGCAAAACTATATAATAAGGAAGTGTATTATGGATTTGCGTATAGCTGGGACTTCTTGAACGTAGTTCAAGAAGTGTTCGAAAAGCATAAAGTAGCAGGGAATGACAGCAAAACGATTAGAAAATATTAAAGAATATTATTTCTCTCAAAAATTGAGAGAAATAGAGCAATTAAATAAGCAGGGGAAAAATATTATCAACCTGGGTATTGGTAGTCCCGACTTACCGCCTCATCCGGATGTGGTAAAGGTTTTGTTTGAAGAGGGGCAAAAACCCGATGTACACGGTTACCAATCTTATAAAGGCTCGCCGGTACTGCGCAAAGCCATCGCGGATTGGTACCAGAAATGGTACGGTGTTGTATTGGATTTTAATACGGAGGTGCTTCCCTTGATGGGTTCTAAAGAAGGCATTATGCATATATGCATGACTTACCTTAACGAAGGCGACCAGGTGCTGGTACCCAATCCCGGTTATCCTACCTATGCAAGCAATGTCTCTTTAACCGGTGCTACCATGGTTGCTTACAATTTAACAGCGGCGGGTAATTGGTATCCCGATTTTGCATCCATAGAGCAGCAGGACCTTTCGAAGGTAAAATTGATGTTTGTCAATTATCCGCAGATGCCTACCGGACAAGCAGGGTCAGAAGACTTGTTTCGGCAAATCGTCGCATTCGCGCAAAAGCACCATATTTTAATTATTCACGACAATCCTTATAGTTTTATTCTGAACGATAAGCCGTTAAGTATAATGAGTATAAGCGGGGCGAAAGAAGTTGTGATAGAATTGAATTCACTTAGCAAGTCGCACAATATGGCGGGATGGCGTGTGGGGATGCTGATCGCAAAAGAGGAACGTATTAATGAAATATTGCGCTTTAAAAGCACTATGGACAGCGGTATGTTTTTGCCATTACAATTGGCGGCGGCAAAAGCTTTGAGTCTCGGCGCCGATTGGCATGAAAGTGTCAATAAAGTATATAGGGCACGTCGAAAAAAAGTGTATGAATTATTAGACATTTTAGATTGCAGCTATAGCAAAGACCAGATAGGTATGTTCATGTGGGCAAAAATACCCGCGCTATATAAAAATGGATATGCATTAGCTGATGATATCTTATACAATGCAGGCGTCTTTATTACGCCAGGCAGTATTTTCGGCAGTGAAGGGGATGGCTATATTCGAATAAGTCTTTGCGGTAGTATCGAAAGGTTTGACGAAGCGATAAAAAGAATAAAAAATAGGTAATAAGTAACAAAAATATAGAATGACAACTGCGGTTATTGGCTTGGGACTGATTGGGGGCACTTTTGCATTAGCGTTGAAAGATGAAAATATTTCAACAAGGGTTATTGGCGTGGAAAACAATGAAGAGCACGCAGCGAAAGCATTGCAACTAGGTCTGGTAGCGGAAGTGTTGCCATTGAAACAGGCTGTAGAGTTAGCCGATTTTATTATTTTGGCTACACCGGTAACAATAGCTGCGGCGCAATTACCGGAAATTTTAGATACGATCACTAACCAGGTGGTTACTGATACAGGCTCTACCAAATTAGGGTTAATAGAGGCAATAAAAAATCATCCGCGGCGTGGAAGATATGTACCTTCGCATCCCATGTGGGGCACGGAATTCAGTGGCCCTGAGGCAGCGAGACATAACGTTTTAAACGGCATCGTAAATATTATTTGTGACAAAGAGGACAGTGACGCAGATGCGTTAAGTTTTGTAGAAAATATTTATCATAAAATAGGCATGCGATTGGTGTATATGGAGGGAGTAGCACACGATACCCACCTCGCTTATGTGTCACATATTTCGCATATTAGCAGTTTTGCATTGGCCAACACTGTTTTAGGAAAAGAAAAAGAAGAAGATACTATTTTTAATTTGGCGAGTTCCGGTTTTGAAAGTACGGTGCGGCTGGCAAAAAGTAATTTTGCGACCTGGGTACCGGTTTTTAAACAGAACAAGGAAAATGTATTGGATGTCCTAAATGAATACATTTCGCAATTGCGCAAGTTTAAATCTGCATTAGAAAAGGAAAATTGGGAATATTTGAAAGAATTAATAGAAGAGTCTAATAAGATAAAAAAGATATTGAAGTAGTAATGGTAAAATTTAAAATCATATTTTTTTTTATTTTTGTTTTAGTTATATGTGAAAATGTGTTTTCGCAGTCTAAACCTGTCGTTCATATTATAAGACATACACCTACAACATTTGAAATTCATAATACTTTATTTGAATTTGACAGCGGATATATCAAAAAATACCAGGATAATAAATGGTTAATAATTGATACGCTCGATTGGGCAGAAAAGGGAACCCCTGAATTCCTAGATATTGACAAAAATGGATTTCAGGATATAGGCCTTTATCAAAAATATGATTATAGCGTTTATTTATTTGATCCAAAAACAAATGTGTTTGTAAAAAGTGGCATATATTCTATAAGAGAATTTAATGATATGTATTATGATCAGGCATATAAGGATATTCCGGTCGCAAAGCAAAAAATGCAATTGTTAAGTAAGAGACTACATATATATTTCGATTATCAAATGGAGGATCATGGATATTATAACGATTCTTATTTGTTTCAGATAAAAAACTATAAAAGAATAAATTTGGGTTGGATCATTCAGGAAGGAGACCTTATACAAAACCGAAGTGTGTATGTTCCAAAAATACTTATGATTTACAAGGCTAAAGGAAGCATTTTGGACGAAACGTTAATCGATTCAACAGGAACAGATAAGGTTTTCAATTACGCGACTTATTGGAAGCACAACTGGCAGAAATTTTTGCCAGAAAAAATTCGTAAACAAGTCGTAAGCAAAAAATAATTTTGTTTACGCAATTATAAACAAAAGATGATAACATTTGAAGAATTAGGATTAGATGATCGTTTGGTAAAGGCTACCGGCGAATTAGGCTACATCAATCCTACGCCCATACAGGAACAAGCGATTCCTGTTTTATTGAGCGGCACAAAAGATTTAATCGGTTTGGCACAAACCGGTACTGGGAAAACAGCGGCATTTGGCTTACCGCTTTTACACGTTTTAAACGAGGATGATAGATTTCCGCAAGCATTGATTGTTTGCCCAACGCGCGAACTATGTTTGCAAATTGTAAAAGAAATAGTAGGATTCAAAAAACACATGAAAGGCATCAATGTGGTGGCAGTTTACGGTGGTTCGTCCATTAGCTTACAAATTAAAGACATCAAAAGAGGTGTTCAAATTGTGGTAGCAACTCCGGGTCGATTGATTGACTTAATTGAACGTAAGGCGATCAACCTGGAACAAATAAAATATGTAGTACTCGACGAAGCAGATGAGATGTTGAATATGGGTTTCCAGGATGATATTGAATTTATCTTGAAAAATACACCTGTACGCGAGAGTACCTGGTTGTTCAGTGCCACTATGCCGAATGAAATCCGCAGAGTGAGCAAGAAATACATGAAAGATCCGGTAGAGATTACGGTAGGTCAAGTCAATACAGCCAACAAAAATATAGACCATCAATATTATATCACTTCCGCACAGCATAGATATGAGACCTTAAAAAGATTGATAGATTTCAATCCTGGTATTTATGGTATTATTTTTACGCGTACTAAAAGAGACGCGCAGGAAATTGCTGAGAAATTAACCCGCGAAGGTTATGATATCGACGCATTACATGGCGATCTTACACAGCCACAACGCGATAAGGTTATGAAACAGTTCCGCGATAGAAGTTTACAGCTTCTAATTGCGACGGACGTAGCTGCCCGTGGTATAGACGTAAAAGAAATTACACACGTCATCAATTACGAACTGCCCGATGATGTAGAAATATACACACACAGAAGCGGCCGTACCGGTCGTGCCGGACATACCGGTATCTGTATCAGTATTATACATTCCAGAGAGACGTTCAAACTTCGTCAAATTGAAAAAATTGTAAAAGTTCCCTTCAACAAAAGAGAAATACCATCCGGAAAAGACGTTTGTCGCAAACAGTTCTTCTTCTTTATGGATAAACTACTGAATGCAGATATTTCGCATGGTGATTATGAAACCTATGTGCCGATGCTCGAAGAGAAATTTGCAGATGTTTCAAAAGAGGAGGTACTTAAAAGGGTGGCTGCATTGGAATTCGATCGCTTTTTGACTTATTATGAAAATGCAGGAGACCTGAACACACGCACGGAAAGCCGTGGAGATCGCAAAGATAGAAATGACCGCAGTGATCGACACGACAGAGGTGATAGATCGGATAGAAGCTATGGTAGAGAAAGAAATAGCAGAGACGCAAGAGGAGAGGATAGTTTCGGTGGGGAAACTGCGCGATTGTTTATTAATATTGGTACAAAGGACGGGTTCTATAAAGCAAGTTTCTTGCAGTTTATTCTTGATATGAGTGATTTGAGAAAAGATGTTTTGGGAAGAATAGATATGAAAGAAATGAACAGCTGGGTAGAAATAGATAAAAAGGCGGCTAATCAGATGATCCGTTCTTTGGATGGAAAGAATTTCAAAGGCCGCAAAATAAGAATGAATGATGCCGATTCCGGCGGCGGAAGAAGAAAATAACATCAATTGGATGATTTAAGCATTTGAAAATGTAGGAACATGCATAGAACCTGCATTTTCAAATTCTATCTTATAATTTTTACTTTTTAATTGATCAAAAATGGAATCCACAAATATTGCAGCACAGAAAGAACAAGTGCAAAGCATTTGGAAAAAAAGACCCTTGATTATCTCTGGTCCTTGCAGTGCAGAAACAGAAGAGCAAACGGTAGACACCGCCATTCGTTTACACAAAACGGGTAAGGTAGACGTATTGCGTGCGGGCATATGGAAACCGCGCACACGCCCGGGAAGTTTTGAAGGTATTGGCACCAAAGGGTTACCTTGGTTGCAAGCTGCTAAAAAAGCCACCGGATTATTAACGGCTGTAGAAGTAGCGACACCTAAACAAGCCGAAGATGCTTTGCATTTTGGTGTAGATATTTTATGGGTGGGTGCACGTACAACTGTGAATCCTTTTAGTGTGCAGGACTTAGCAGATGCTTTACGTGGTGTAGATGTGCCGGTTTTAATCAAAAACCCTATCAATCCTGATTTAGAATTGTGGATGGGTGCGGTAGAAAGAATTGACCGGGCCGGTATTAAAGATATTGGTTTGATTCATCGCGGTTTTGCTTCTTATGGTAACAGCGAATATCGCAATGCACCTATGTGGCACCTGGCGATAGAAATGAAACGTCGTTATCCTGAATTACTCTTTATCAACGACCCTTCACACATTTGTGGCAAGCGGGACAATTTGCTGGAAGTGGCGCAAAAAGCAATTGACCTGGATTACGATGGCTTGATTATCGAATCGCATATTGATCCGGACAAAGCCTGGAGTGATGCGAAACAACAAGTAACACCGGAACGTTTGGGTGAATTGTTAGATGAGATTGTATGGCGTAAAGAAAATGTACCTACTGTTGACCATGCCGCACTCGAAAAATATCGTCAGCAAATCAATCATTTGGATGATGAGTTACTACAGATCTTATCCCAAAGAATGAAAGTGGCCGATAAAATAGGTGCTTATAAAAAAGATAATGGTTTGACTATTTTGCAAACCAGTCGTTGGAATGATATTTTAGATAAGGCTATTATAAAAGGAGAAAAACAAGGCTTGAGCAAAGAGTTTATTACTAAATATTTCGATGCCATTCACATGGAAAGTATTGCGCATCAGAATAAAATAATGAATGATTAATTGAGTGATCAATAATAAATGGTGAATTTTAATTCGCCATTTATTATTTCCGATAAGAAGAAAGTAGAACAATTTTAATATTCATAACGAATCAGGGGTTTTGTATCTCCTTATTTTTATAAAAAATTATGGTGTTTCGCAAGCAACGTTCTTCTGATCAATATATGGACGTCCATTTTTTTGTGCTTATTCGGACTATTTTATACGCATTGAAAAATGATGTAAAAAGGGCTTTCTTCTATGATGACTTAACCGTCGAAGCAATTAAATTAAGTATATTGCCTACCGTTAGTCAGACAATTTTGCTTGCTAATCTGCACAGCCATTACATCCTTAAAATATATTCCTATTGAAAAAGATTGTAAAATATTCCACGGCTTCTACCGTTTTCCATTTTGACGGATCCATCAACGAATTGGATAAAATTGTAGAAAAATCTTCTACTTTTATTATTACCGATGATCATCTCTATCATCATTATCAAAAAAAATTGAAGGGCTGGAATGTATTGTTGATAAAAGCCGGAGAGCAATACAAAAACCAAAATACCGTCAATGAAATTATCGGACAGCTTATTGAAAAAGGAGCAGATCGTAAATCCATTATTGTTGGTTTTGGTGGCGGTGTCGTTACCGATATTGCCGGTTATGTGGCATCGATTTATATGCGCGGCGTTGATTTTGGATTTATTCCAACTTCCATTCTGGCAATGGTAGATGCTTCTATCGGTGGTAAAAATGGCGTAGATGTGGGTATTTATAAAAATATGGTAGGCATTATTCGCCAGCCCAAATTTCTATTATATGATTACAATGTCTTAAAGACTTTACCTGGTGAACAATGGGTAAATGGATTTGCAGAGATTATCAAACACGCTTGTATCAAAGATGCAGCTATGTTTAAGATGCTTGAAAAACAGTCTCTGAAAGACTTTCAGAAAGATAAAGTGTTGTTGGGTAAATTGATACAACGCAATGCTTTGCTAAAAGCTAAAGTGGTGCAAGAGGATGAGTTTGAACAAGGCAACCGGAAATTATTAAACTTCGGACATACTTTGGGGCATGCTATTGAGAACACTTACGAGTTACCGCACGGTCACGCGGTCGCTATAGGAATGGTAGGAGCGGCTTATCTGTCAAAGGGATTACTTGGTTTTTCCGATTCGGAAAAGCTCGTTGCCATGCTCGAAAAATACGGGCTCCCGCCTTTTTATACTTTTGATCCCAAGGATGCTTTACAAAAAATGTTGTCCGATAAGAAGCGCGTAAAAAATACCATCAATTATGTGCTGCTAAAGACAATTGGTACCGCGGTTTATCAACCATTAACGATAAAAGAAATTCAACCGGTTGTGGAAGCGGTAAGCAGAAACTTGTAGGTAAATTGCTACATTAAAGCTCATAAACTTATAACTGTTCTCTACAACCATTCAAACCTTATTATATACAATGCAAGAAGAGATTTCTATTCCTTATACCGTACTTGTTTCGCCCGGTAATATTTCCGGAAATATTACCGCGCCCGCTTCAAAGAGCTCCATGCAACGGGCTTGTGCTGCAGCGCTGGTAAGAAAAGGTATGAGCCGGATTTTGAATCCCGGTATCTCCAATGATGACAGAGCATCCTTAGGTGTAATACAAAATCTGGGTGCAAAAGTTGCCCGGCAAGCAGACGGCTCTTTATTGATAGACAGCACAGATGCAGTACCTAAAAATGATGTGGAAATTAATTTTGGAGAAAGTGGTTTAGGCATACGCATGTTTACGCCCATCGCTGCATTGAATCCGGTGGCGGTAGATATTGCCGGTCAGGGAAGCTTAACCAAAAGACCGATGGATTTTTTTGACGAAGTTTTACCTCAATTGGGTGTAGAGATATCTTCTAAGGATGGATTACTCCCCCTTCATATAAAAGGCCCGCTAAAGCCGGCAGACATAGAAATTGATTGTTCTTTAAGTTCTCAATTTTTGACGGGGTTATTATTAGCTTTTGCCGCTGCTGATGCGACTGAGGTAAGCATTAAAGTAAATAATTTGAAGAGCAAACCTTATGTAGATCTGACTTTAAAAGTGATGCAAGACTTTGGCTTGAAAGTGCCTGTAAATAATCATTACGCGTCATTTTATTTTGAAAAATCGCAGGCCGTACACCAACAGGCACAAATTAATTATATGGTGGAAGGAGATTGGAGTGGTGGCGCATTTTTGTTGGTGGCTGGTGCCATTGCAGGTCCGATAAAAATTACAGGTTTGGATACGCAATCTACACAAGCGGATAAAGCCGTATTATTGGCTTTGCAAGACTGTGGTTGTCAGCTATCTATTGCGGACAAAGAGATTGAAATCGGCCCCGGAAAATTAAAGGCTTTTCACTTTGATGCCAATGATTGCCCCGATTTATTTCCGCCACTGGTCGCCTTGGCAGCCTATTGTGAAGGAACAACGGTGATAGAAGGTGTAGAAAGATTGACCCATAAAGAAAGTAACCGGGCATTGACCTTGCAAGATGAATTTGCTAAATTAGGTGTTGAAATTGTTCTGCAGAATAATTTGATGTTGATAAAAGGTGGTAACGGTGTAAAGGGTGGTGTTACACATTCACGTCATGACCATCGTATTGCAATGGCCTGTGCCGTCGCCGCGCTAAAAGCGGACGCCGCCATCGCTATCGAAGAAGCGGCTGCCGTAAAGAAATCGTATCCTAACTTTTATAAACATTTGGAGCAATTGGGCGTATCTTTAACTACACAATAGAGATTCTTTTGTTTTTAAAATGTACGTTATGAATTACGAAGAAATTAGAGCTTTACTCGGTAAAGAAAACGAAAGTTTATTTACGCACACTTGCAAAACGGTTGATAAAAAATACTTGCATTTACCTTCTGCGAATTTTATTGATGCAGTAGTTGGCGACAGTAATAGAAATATTCAGACA
>NZ_JBNQGD010000172.1:0-12913 GCF_050436765.1 Arachidicoccus sp.
TTAGTAAAGCCAATGTGGTTATTAAACGGGCTAATTGGGTGATAACATCTTTAAATGATCCTGACGACGAAGAGTTAGGTGGAGAAGGTGCTATAAACGGTAGATTTACAGATATCTTAGACGGGAATAACAGTACCTATTGGCATTCGAGATGGTCGTCTAATGCAACATCGTATCCGCATATCTTATTGATAGATAAGGTGACTGCGCAAATGGTGAATGGTATTTATTTTGTACAACGCGCAAACGGGAGTAGAAATGTGAAAGGCCTAAAAGTTTGGGTGGGCAATGACCCCAATAGTTTGACACTTATCACCCCATCAGGAACTGTCTTACAAAAAAATAGCGATCAGCAAAAAATTGCTTTACCAACGCCACAAGTCATTCGGTACATAAAAGTTGAGTTTGATAATTCATACGATGGCGCTCAGTTTGCAGCGATGGCCGAAATAGGCACGTATTGATAATTTTGGAATTAAGGCTAAAAAAAGACGATGGGATAAATGATAAATAAATATCTATCCCAAAATATAAAATTAAAAATTGACGAAATGAAAAAAGTCTTTATGGAAGGAAAATTTTTACTACTGATTGTATTTGCTTTAATCTGCATTACGAGTTGTACAAAATATCCTGACCCAGCTGTTGTTAATGAATCTTATGGAACGGATAGTATTGGTATTGCACAAAGAAAGGTTTTGGTAATTAGTATAGATGGTGTTACAGGGTCTGAGATGCAGAAAATTGCACCTCCAAATATCGCTGTACTACAGCAGCATGGAAAATATACCTACAATGTGCATTTGGATCCGGATGTGAGTACTGATGCGTCCACTTGGGCTACATTGCTCAATGGTAATTTTTACGCCCATCATCTGATTAGTGACAGTAGTTTTCAATTGGATTTAAATACAAATGGAGAATTTGAAGGAGCTATTCCATATTATCCAGATTTCTTCACCTTTATTAAACAAGGGGTAGGTAATTATAAAACTGCGTTAATCTCCCCTTGGAATCAGTTGGTAAATAATTTTCCAGATGCGGACTTTGGATATGCTGTTTCTAATGATGCGGCGGTTAAAGATTCTGCAATCAATATATTAGGTCGAGAAAAGGCGTTAGGCGCGATGGTACTGGATTTTAATGAAGCTGAAATGGCTGGTCTTGCCGGCAGTTTTTCAGCATCGGACGATGGGTATAAAGCCGCAATATTAAATGTGGATGGATATGTGGGAGATATAATGACGGCACTAAAAGCCAGACCTACCTACAGCAAAGAAAACTGGTTGGTAATTGTTACAACCGATCACGGGGGTAGTTCAGCTAATCCCAAGCCTGGTTTTGTAATTTATTCCAATCCTTCACTTTCAGAGCAGGAAGTGAAAAAAGTTGGTTTGAGCTCAATACATTTTGGAGCGGCTGATATAAATGCGATAATCCCGAATGATAATGGGCTGTATGACTACGGAATCGATAAAGATTTTACAGTTCAAATGCATGTAAAATTTAACGGAAACGCATATTATCCACAATTTTTAGGAAAATGCAGTGCGCTGAACGGTTCAAACCTGACTGGTTGGTTTTGGATGCAGGAGGGAGATCATTGGAATATAGAAGTAGGAGGTAGCGCAAACGGAGGATCTGGTAAACAGCAATTTGCAAATAATGCTACTATAACAGATGGTAGTTGGCATACACTCACCATGACAATGAAATATGTTAATTCCACTACAAGAACAGTTACGGGTTATACCGATGGTGTACAGACAAGTACAGGGAATGTTAGTAATACTAAAAGTATATCAACTCCTGAATTATTTAGGTTAGGTGCAGGAAGAGGAGGAACAACCGATTTCTATGCTGCAGATTTGGAAATATTTGATGTTGCTTTAGATTCTTCTTCTATCGTTAATAACTTGTGTTTGCAAGATATTACGCAACATCCCGCTTATTTGAATCTTACCGGCTATTGGCCTGGTGACGACGCGCTTGGTGGTATAATTGCAAATAAAGCTCCCGGGGGTTATGATATGCAGGTAGAAGGTAATTACAAATGGGATATTTTGGGAAGCAACGTGCCTTGTAGCATGGCTACTCCAGCTGATATAACGCTTGCCAATCCTTCTGTTCTTTCGCTTAATACGGACGTAGCTGCAAATGTTTTATATTGGCTACAAATTAAACAAAACGATGTGGGTGCCTCTTTTGATGGATCTGACTGGTTAGATAATTTTGAGAAGGAAATTTACGGGCTTTAATAATTGTTAAGCTGTATAAATCTTATTATAAAGCCTGAGAAACGCTCAGGCTTTATAATTTTTAGTAGATGAACAGTGCCTAATTGAAAAAGATCTACCAATTTCATGTTTATTTCTTTCTTTGTCCCATTAAACTTATACACATTAACAAAATACTTGTAACAGACTTGTTACTTTAGCAACAAACTTTTTTTGTATTATGAGCATTTTATTACAAGTTGTAGATACAACAATGCATACAGCGCAGACTGCGCAACAAACTATGGCTAAAATTTCGCTGTGGGGGTTGTTGGGCAAAGGGGGTGTATTGATGTACCCTTTATATTTTCTACTTATACTCGCCATATTTATGTTCTTCGAAAGGTTTATTGCGATAAAAAAAGCATCTCGTATTGATGCTAATTTTATGCATATGATTCGTGACAATATTCTTTCTAGTAATATTACTTCGGCTAGAAGTTTGGCACGTAATACCAATAGCCCAGTTGCCCGTATTATTGAAAAAGGGCTAAGGCGAGTAGGTAAACCCATAGATGTAATTGAAAAAAGTATGGAAAGTGTGGGGCGATTGGAGTTGTATAAAATGGAGAAAAACCTCAATATACTTTCACTGATAGCTGGTATTGCACCTATGTTTGGATTCTTAGGAACTATTGTGGGGATGATTGAACTTTTCTTTGAGATTACAAGTACGCACACATTTGAATTAGATACCATTGCCGGGGGGATTTATGTGAAAATGATTACTTCAGGTACAGGATTGATTATTGGGTTGATCGCTTATATTATGCACAATTATTTGACTACACAAGTTGATAAGACGGCAAATGAAATGGAAATAGCCAGTACCGAGTTTATTGATATTTTGCAAGAGCCCACCAAATAATTTTCTTCTTACAAAAAAAGATTTTTAAAAATGAATATAAGAAGAAGGCAAAAAGACAAACCGGAAGTTTATACTAGTTCCCTGAACGATATTTTGTTCATACTGGTGATGTTTTTCCTCATTGTTTCTACACTGGCTAATCCCAACATTGTTAAGGTCAATAACCCCAAAGGGCAAAAAGATACCAAGGTTAAACAAAATATTGTCGTTTCTATTGACAAAGATCAGAAAATATATGTGGGCCAAAATGAGGTGCCTAATATGAATGCGTTGGATACCGTTTTGATGACCGAGGTTAATAAAATACGCACCACTGTCGATACACCTTCTGTCGTTATCAACGCAGATACGGTTGCTTATTATGGCCAGGTTTTTCATATTATGCAAGCTGCCAAGCGTGCTGGTGCACGCGTGGTTGCCAATGTACAATAGTTTTTACGACCTCTATTATAGTAAAAGTGGATGGCAACTTTTTCTTAGAAAGCATTTGATTTTTTTATTTACACGATATTTATTACTTACCTTCATTGTAAAATAAACACCGTGTTTGTCCTTAATACAATTCTCAATAATACATTGGTACAGGCGGTACATGTAGATGCCGCAGACTCTCAAATGGCAACCATTTTGGGTGTACTTTTGGTGGTGCTTTTTATTTTTTCATTTGCTATTTCCGGCTCCCAAGTGGCCTTTTTTTCTTTTGGCATTAAGGATATTAATCTTATCAAAACTAAACCTCAAGCCTCTTATAAGCGTATTTTAGATCTATTGGAACATCCACAAGAGTTGTTGTATGCGCTTCAGATAGCGAGTTGGTTTTTTTATCTGGCAATAATTTTTACTTTTAGTTACTTGATAGATCATCTGGTAATTACCGATGTAAGTTTTTGGGGTCTTTTATTCGTTAAAGGTGTGGTCGTCTTTATTCTTATTTTTCTGTTTGGGGAATGTTTGCCCAGGGCTTATGCCGCTCAAGAAAATATACGTTTTGCCAAAGATTTTGGCATACTTACAGAAATTGTGTATTATTTTTTTAGAAGAATTGCGGTGTCGATGCTATTTTCTTCCAATAAATTAGAAGCTGCTCTTTTTAGAAGAGATACCAGTGCCTATTATAATGTAGAATTAAACAATGCCATTAGTCTCACTCATAGAAATGCTTCCGAAGAGGAAAAGAGAATCTTACAAGGAGTTTTAAAATTTAATAAGATTACTGTTAAGCAAGTCATGAAATCCCGTTTGGATGTCTGTGGTATTGACTATGATATGAATTTTGAACAAGTAATGAAACGTATATGTGAAGTGAAATATACCCGCATGCCGATTTATGAGAAGAGCATGGATAAAGTGGTAGGGCTGCTAAACATTAAAGACCTTCTACCCTATATTGGGGAGAAAGATAGTTTTGATTGGCATAAATACATTTCTACTATTTATTTTGTGTATGAGCAAAAAATGGCCGGCGAATTATTGGAAGAGTTTCAAGAAAAGCATTTAAGATTCGCAGTTGTGGTCGATGAGTTTGGCGGAACCAGTGGTATTGTTACCATGCAGGATATTCAGGAAGAGATAATTGGAGAGATAAAAGACGAACGCGACGATAGCGATATGGCTTATAAAAAAATTGACGACTATAACTATATTTTCGACGGTAAATTGATGATTAGCGATATATGTCGTGCAATGAGTATTCCTTCGGATACATTTGATGTAGTCAAAGGTGAAAGCGATTCTTTAGCAGGTCTCGTTTTAGAACTTGCTGGTGAAATTCCGCCACTGAACGAAGCAATTTATTGCGGGGATTTTAAATTCTCTGTAGAAGAAATCAGTAAAAACCGCCTACAAAAAATAAGGGTAATGATAGATATGGAAGATTAATCTTGCCCGGATTAAAACGTTATTAGTGCAGTAAAAGTACATTCCATCTTATTTACGCCGCCGTTATGTTCTGTTTATTACCCCATTGCGCCAATTGCTGCATCACATCGTTGAGTGATACCCCCTTTTTCAGTAAGTGTATACTCCGCCTTTGGCGAGACTTCGGCGTACACCTTCCGGTTGACGACGCCGTTAGTCTCCAGTTCTTTTAAATTTCTCCACAGCACTCCTTATGGAAGAGTTTATGTTGAATGACGCTTAAAGAGTGCTGTTATCAAGTATAAGTTTTTGACTCATGTCGGCATATACTTTTTCTGCAAAAGATTCAAGATCTGGATAGGCGGTGTTCTTTACTATTGTTTGCTCGATGCTAAGTTTGGTGATTACCGTAATTTCTTTTGTCGAAGTATCTAAACTATAGTTGCTTATATAACTTGCAAAAGTTGTGTTTTCTTTGATGTTTGTTGGTAATTGCTCTACGGTAAAATCTTTTGGGTACCTGAGAATTGTGGTATCTATAACAGTGTAAGGATAATCGAAATAGAAGTCTTGTGTACGCTTTTTCATTTGTCTTATATCTTCTGTAAAGATTTTATAAGGTCTGGAGGAAATGAAAAATTTTGACCCTGTTAGAAAGTCGGGGTATTGACTGTAATAAAATGTCGCATTTACGGGATATGGAATTAGCCCTTTTCTACCTTCGTCGATTTGAAGAGAATCTATTCCTGCTTTAAATTTTAGATTATTTATAAAATAGTCCTTTTTATCTTCTAACCTTTGCTGAAATAAATAACCAATTGCTTCTTGTTTAAATTCACCGGTGTTTTCAAAAGAACTTTTAATAAATGCACTACCGTCTTCGTTTAGATTAATTATATTTTTAGAGGTCTTTATGTTCTCGTCTTTCTGGGCCCGAGGGGCGCGTGTTAATTCTCCTCCGTTTTCGGTAATCAGGAGAGATTGATGATTTTCAGTAAATGCACCCAAAATGCCGAAGTCTGTATTGCTGCTGGTGCATTCTAGCCAAATGCTGTCTTTCTCGAGCGGAATACAGAGAATTTCATGATTAAAAGCTTCCATGGGGAAATCGTTGAATATGGGCCAAACAGGTGTATCGCCATTTGTAAGTGCGACGTAGCTTTTAATCCCGACTGCAGATAGAGCGGCTTGCATATAGGTGCTCAACGCTTTACAATCTCCATATTTTTTGTTATTTACAAACGAAGCTGGGAAAGGCTTTAAGCCACCTATCCCTAATTGTATGCTAACATAACGCATATTTTGTTGCATATATCTATAGATTTCTTTGGCCTTTTCGAGAACTGTGGTTTTATCTTTAACTAAATCTTTATAAAAGACCTGCTCTTCAGCTGAAAGGGTATTGTTACTTCCCGTTAAATCATAATACCATTTGCCATAGCTTTTCCAACTGGATAAGTCACCAGGATTATTGTCCATCTCAAATTTGTTGGCAGTATACAAGACTATCGGCAGGTATAAGTAAGCGGGACCTGCCCTATATTCGATATTTTTCACTGGCAAGTTTTTTACTTCCCATTTGTAAGTATCATTTTGACCTTGATCGGTCTTGGAGAATTGAAATCTCCCATTTAATTCTTTATACCTAAAGCCAAAAGACTTGGGAAGGGTTACAATAGCAGTTGAGCTTTGAACAGATTGATCGTCATCTTGAAAAATCTCATAGGGATAACGCAAGATCCCCTTGAATTTGCTGGTGGTATTTATTTCTATTGTAATAGGGTAGTTGACAGCAGTTACAGTAAAATAGGTATACTTCCCATCATCCACCAGACCATCTCCATAACCGGAAGTGCCCATTTCTTTTTGTGTGTAGGAATTGATTTTTACCCCGTTAGAATCATATACAATTATATCGGCATCATCTAACTTTGTGAATTTATCCGAATACCTTAAGAAAAATAAGTTATTCTTGCCCTTGCTATTTAAAACCGTGACTACTTCGTGCTCATTTAAAATAGCTGTACCTAAACCGGTAACAATAAATTGTTTTGTTTTCTCGCGTCTTACAGAATTAGCGTTAGTTCTTAATGAATCGGGAATTTGACTTGTGGCATATTTAAAGCTTTGAGCAAATGGTTGGTGGCAAATTATGAGTAACAACAGCAGAAGGACAAAATAGGAATGCTTATTTTTTCTAGTCATTTTACAATCTATTATCAAGTAATATTATTTATTTGCGGGTTGCAAGATTATTTTTTCTTTTCAAAACAATTTGTTCATCCAATAGTTTAAAAAGCTGTTTGTAAAAAGCTTTAATGTCCGGGTATTCCTCCCTGGAATATATGGGTCTTAAAAAATCTATATTTAACCTGAATGCAATGCTACTATCTCCCAGTTTCTGAAATATTCTTTTAATGAGAATACTGCTGTCCAGGTTGCGCATGATAATATTTTTTGGCATTCCTTCTAAAGTAAAATTATCTGCAAAATTGATGTAGCCTGTGATCGTATATGATTGTAAAAAACCAAAGTCGATACTTGTTTGTCTATTTTCTGCTGTAAAAGGATTACTGGTCATTCCTGAAAAAAGATTATAGGGTACCAGCAAATAGTCACCCGTGGAACGAACGCCACCACTATAATCTACTTTTACTTCCAAAGGACCCTTTTCGTCATTTTCATCTTTTACTTCAAGGGAGTCTACCTGTAATGTGATGCCTTTCGCTGTACTTAAAAAGGACTTCAACTTATTATCTTTGTATCTCTTAAGGTTTTGATTTTTTGCATAATCAAAGTAATCCATCTCTCCGTTTCCAAAGATTTTACCCGATTTATCAATATTAAGAACAAGTGTTTCTGCCGTTCTTAATTTTTTAGAAATGTCAAAAATATTTACCCATCCAGAATGTGCTTTATCGCAAATTAATCCTTTTGTAAACTGCACTTCGTAAGGAACCTGCCCAAACGGGTTGTATTTGTCTGCTGCATTTAAAACGTAATTTGTACTGTCCACACGCACATAAACCATTGTTGCGTTAAATGCATCCATGGATGGGTAGGTTACATATATAGATCCGTTGTCTCTGGTGCTCACAAGTAACGGGGATGCCTTAATTTTGTAGTCTCTCAAAAGATTTAATAACAATAGATTGATGTCTGCGGTGCTACCCTGTTTTTTATCCCATGCTGCTTTAATACCTCCTTTCTGGAGTGAGCCCATTTCATAGTCTCCATTCCAATTCATATTTTTTTGAACATAGTCGTAAATTGCTTTTGTTTTTTCTAAGTCTGTTTTACAAGCACTGACTATATTGTCCAATTCTTCCGGATGCTTCACATTTTTAGATAGTTGCCCTCCCAAATCATTATATTTTAAGAACCCGTCAGTTATATTATCCCAAGTTTCTCCTATATGCACAGGCGCTTCACCCGGTGGATTAAAGGTCGTAAGATTAAAGTCCACTCTCTGCAGGAAATCATTTACGGCAGCCATATAAGGCTCACCTTGAAGGCTTGGGATATTGTGCATTATATACCAATTACCGTCAGCATAACTACTGTTTTTGACGGTAATATCCTGGCGGCGAATAATTTGATATTTAAAGTCAAAATAGCTTGGAATAATTAAGTTATAGGCGCTATATTTTACCGGATAAGAATGCTGAAAATACCAGGAGTTAATATTGCTATAAGTCTTTTTATATAATTTATATTCATATTCAAACACAGATCCCACTTTTACATTGGGCATGGCAAAACTTATCTCGGAGGTATTTTCGTCTATTACTTTATTGTAAATATCTTTTCTACTCAATTCTGTTATGGTAATTTTTCCATCGGGGTCTTTATTGTAGACATAGCCTTTTATATTAACAATAGATTCATAACCGTCCTTGCTTTGATAGCTAATTTTTACATCTGCATTTGCGATACCTGATTCTTTAAAGACGATGAATTTTCTGCGCCTATCGGTTTCTATATTGACGCTATTTTCATTGATATTGTACCTGACGACGCCGACATCTGCCAAACAATAAATCGGAGCACCTTTATCAAAGTCGCAATCTTTTAATTCTAGTTCTTTCGGATCAGGTTTTCCGAATTTGATAAGTTTTTCTTGTGCATTTATGAAGGTACAGGCAAATAGTAGGGCAATTGTGTACAGGATCTTTCTCATTAATAATTGGTTTGCAATAGTTTAATTATAAACCAAAAATAAATGTTTTAACACTTATTTCAAAAAATGTTAAAAACTAAATATACACTGCTATATGCTTCCAAATAAAATTAATTTCAGGTGACACTTAGGTTTAATAAATTAATTTCTTCCTTTTTCCTAAAAAAAACTTCTAATGTATTACCTTTGCCAAAAATTCAGAAAGGCTACTACTTGCAGTAGTTATTTCTTTTGAAAAAATCACTAAAAGACACTTTAATTTAATGTCATTTATGGCGAACAAAGGTAAAATTAAACAAATCATTGGCGCGGTAGTGGATGTACACTTTCCTGATAATCAGGAGTTACCTGAAATCTACAACTCCTTAGAGTTATTAAAAGAAAATGGCGATAAGCTAATATTGGAAGTGCAACAGCACTTAGGTGAAGACAGTGTGCGCACCATTTCTATGGAGGGTACCGAAGGTCTTGTACGTGGCATGGAAGTGACCGATACGGGAAGACCTATTACAATGCCTGTTGGTGAAAATATCAATGGTCGTTTGTTTAATGTAACCGGTGATGCCATTGATGGTTTGCCTGCGGTGTCAAAAGAAAATGGCCGTCCTATACACAATACCCCTCCTGCGTTTGAGAACTTAAACACAGCGAGTGAAATTTTGTTTACCGGTATTAAAGTAATCGATTTGATCGAACCTTATGCAAAAGGTGGAAAGATTGGTTTGTTTGGTGGTGCTGGTGTAGGTAAAACGGTATTGATTCAAGAATTGATTAATAATATCGCCAAAGGACACGGTGGTCTCTCTGTTTTTGCCGGTGTCGGAGAACGTACACGTGAAGGAAATGACTTACTTCGTGAAATGATCGAAGCTGGCATTATGAAATATGGGGACAAGTTCATCCATTCAATGGAAAAAGGTGGATGGGACTTAAGTACCGTGGATATGGAAGGCCTAAAGGATTCAAAAGCGACTTTTGTATTCGGACAAATGAATGAACCTCCTGGAGCGCGTGCACGTGTGGCATTGAGTGGTTTGACGATTGCAGAATATTTCCGCGATGGTGATGGTACAGGAAAAGGAAAAGACATTTTATTTTTCGTAGATAATATCTTCCGTTTTACACAAGCCGGTTCTGAAGTATCAGCCTTGTTAGGCCGTATGCCTTCAGCGGTAGGTTACCAACCAACATTGGCTACCGAAATGGGATTGATGCAAGAGCGTATCACTTCAACTAAAAATGGTTCTATTACCTCTGTACAAGCGGTATATGTGCCTGCGGATGATTTGACGGATCCGGCTCCTGCAACGACATTTGCCCACTTGGATGCGACAACGGTATTGTCTCGTAAAATCGCTGACTTAGGAATTTATCCTGCAGTAGATCCACTAGATTCTACTTCAAGAATTTTGACGCCCGCTATTTGTGGAGATAAACATTATGATTGCGCTAACCGTGTAAAATTAATTTTACAACGTTATAAAGAATTGCAAGATATCATTGCGATTTTGGGTATGGACGAATTGAGCGACGAAGACAAACAGACTGTTTTCCGCGCGCGTAAAGTACAACGTTTCCTTTCTCAACCCTTCCACGTGGCTGAACAATTTACCGGCCTAAAAGGTGTATTTGTAAGTTTGGAAGACACTATTCGCGGCTTTACTGCCATTATGGATGGTGAGGTAGATGAGTATCCTGAAGCAGCCTTTAACCTGGTTGGTACTTTAGAAGATGCTATCGAGAAGGGTAAAAAATTATTAGCACAAGCTCAAGGGTAAATTTGATTTGAAAATGAGGTTTTACTCGTCCAATTCATTTTCCAGATATCAAGGTGCAAAATATCAAATTAGAAAAAATGCTTTTAGAAATATTAACTCCTGAGAAAAGAATTTATAGTGGTGAAGTGTATGGTGTGCAATTACCAGGCGAAGAAGGTCTGTTCGAAGTATTGAACATGCATGCCCCCATGGTAAGCGCTTTAGCAAAGGGTAATGTGAAAGTCTTAAAATCAGCTAAAGGCACCAATCATAAAAATTTTTCTATAAATGGTGGCTTTGTGGAGGTTTTACATAATAAAGCTACCGTGTTGGTAGAAGGCGCCACTGAATTGAATTAGAGGTGGCGGATCTTATTCTGCTGGGGCGAACAAATCTTATAAAAAAACTTTCATCCTTAAAAGATGAAAGTTTTTTTGTAAAGGCCAGGTAATACAGGTTTACTAAGCAATTGCCTTTTGCTTTATACGAAGTTTCTTCGCTGCTTTTACCATGTTTTCCAATGCTTGTTTTGTCTCCGGCCAGTTGCGGGTTTTCAAGCCACAGTCCGGATTAATCCAAAGATTTTCGGTGGGAATAACAGCCAAAGCCTTATCTAACAGGGCTTCCATTTCTTCAACAGTAGGCACACGTGGTGAATGAATGTCATAAACGCCGGGACCGATTTCATTTGGATAATTAAATTGAACAAAAGCGTCTAACAATTCCATTTGAGAACGTGATGTTTCGATGGTGATTACATCTGCGTCCATATCCGCAACATTTTGAATAATGTCGTTAAATTCGGAGTAGCACATGTGGGTATGAATTTGTGTTTCGTCTTTTACGCCGGATGCTGATAGTTTAAATACTTTTACCGCCCATTGCAAATAAGTTTGCCAATGCTCTTTTCTCAATGGCAATCCTTCTCGAATAGCAGGTTCGTCAATCTGAATGATTTTTATGCCGGCTTTTTCCAAATCGACTACTTCATCACGGATGGCCAATGCTAACTGCATAGCAGTTGTTTCGCGTGCCTGGTCGTCGCGTACAAAGGACCATTGCAACATTGTAACCGGACCGGTCAGCATTCCTTTCATCAAACGATTGGTGTGACTTTGAGCGAAGCTTGCCCATTGAACTGTCATCGGTTTTTCTCTTTCAATGTCGCCAAATAATATGGGTGGTTTTACACAGCGTGAGCCATAGCTCTGGACCCAGCCAAATTGAGAAAAAGCATAACCATTAAGTTGTTCGCCAAAATATTCGACCATGTCGTTGCGTTCAAATTCTCCATGCACCAACACATCAATATCTAATGCTTCCTGTAAATGGATGCTTTCTATCGTTGCAGTGCGTAAGGCTTCTGTATATTCTGTTTCTGAGATGGAGCCTTTCTTTAATTGCGCCCGTAATTTTCTTACATCGGTCGTTTGCGGAAAAGACCCAATAGTGGTTGTAGGGAATAAAGGAAGATTGAATAATGCTTTTTGTTTTGCCTGTCTTGTACTAAAATCATGTTCTCTTTGCGCATCCTTTTGTGTGATATTTGCGACGCGCGTTTTTACTGAATCTTTGTGAATACGTGTAGAAGATTTACGCGAAAGCATAGCTGTCTTATTTCTATCGATAATTGCAGTCGCGTCATTTTTATTTTGGATTATTTTTTTCAAATCAATTAACTCGTCGATTTTTTGTTTGGCAAATGATAACCAATTCTTTAGCTCATCATCTAATTTTTCTTCATTGTCCAGGTCGCAGGGTACGTGCAATAATGAACAAGAAGGCGCAATCAATATTCTTTGTTCGCCAAAATGCTTCGACGCTTTCTCTATCAGAAGAAGGGATTTCTCGTAATCGTTCTTCCAGATATTTCGGCCGTCAATTACGCCTAAAGAAAATTTTGCTTTTAAATTGACAAAACTGGAAGCGATGATGTCATCCAATTGCGAGGGACATCTGGATAAATCAAGATGAA
>NZ_JBNQGD010000173.1:0-1304 GCF_050436765.1 Arachidicoccus sp.
ATAAGTGGTGGTGCACTTAGCTAGTGCCGTTATTCTGGGATTATTCCCATCTTGGTTCTCGTGTATCGAGACGTTCTCGTTTATCGAGATGTGATAAAAGCTTCAACATGAATGAACGTTTTGAGAATTAAATAAGATAAGTGCTTGTATGCACATAATTAATGTACATCCGGGCGATTAGTACAACTCGTCTGGCCTTCTGGTTTAGGTAAGCCTTCTTTCCAATCTGGATTCGCTCTATGCGGTGAGGTTGGTCGTTGGCCCAATTATTCATGGAAGGTGTTTTTGAAAATCATTGATGTGTAATACTTGTAATGTTCCCACACAAATCATAATCTTCTATAAAGACTCACTTCCATTGGAGTCTTCTCTTGTTGAAATTCCCTATAAGACTCATTTCCGTTGGAGTCTTCTGCTGTTGTTCCATAATCCTTATTTGAGTAGAAGTATCTGAGTTTCTCCTTCTCTCGGCTTTTATTCGAGAATTGAGGAGTTAACCTGATATGACTACATGTGACCCGTTTTATGCCCCATTTGCATAGTCTTTCATTAGACTAACCAACCGCTTTATCCTTGCATGGTTGGCTGGTGTTGTTCGCTCCTTTTTACGACAACATCAGACGGTTTTGAGAAGGTTTGAAGAAGAAGCAATCCCGGTATTGGCAGTTGAAGTTTTTCAAGTTATCAAGGTTAAAGATCCTGATGTTGAACTTGTTATATTTCTTTTACCATGCTGTTTTCACAAGTCTTCCGTTGTACTTTTATGTTGAATTTCTATTTCCACTGTAATTTACTTTCCGCACTGTCTTGTAAGACTTCAACATTATCAATATTATCACTTTGTGTTTTGTAAAATGGTTTAAGCCTGAGTGACTTTAGACCGTTGTTTGAGGTCACTGGCGGTAATACTTCCAAGTGAATTGGGGGTGTTACAGATTTGGTATCAGAGCCAAAAGTTTTAAAAATCTATCTTCATTATAGATTTTAAATCCTTAAAAATATATTTTGAAATTATTTCCTTTATGGAATAAAAATATCTTTTGGATATTTTTGTATCATATTCATGGTTTCTCTAATCCTAGTAAGGATTGAGATTTGAAGTAAATAGAACACTTGCTTTACTTTTCTATGTTTTTGAAACACTGCCAAATTCCAGCGGGGCTTCTCTACCTTCTAATAAGATCAAGTTATGATCTTTAACATTCCGATCTATCTGTGTCTAGTTGTAGACGATGGTCGTTCTCTGAAACTTGGAGCAGTAGTCTCCTGTTGATTGTCTTGGAATTTATATAAGCTTTGCGACT
>NZ_JBNQGD010000174.1:0-916 GCF_050436765.1 Arachidicoccus sp.
AGTGACGTCAATTATTGGATTAATAGCTTTTTTATTTTTGTTCCAAAATACTTATGCGCAGAAAATTGTAAAGTTATTAAGTCCTGACCATCATTTAGTCGTTAATGTATATATACAAAGTCATCAATTATACTATGACATAAACTATCGACATCAATCTGTAAGTAAAAATACGCTTGCTTTTCAATTGGGCGGGAAAGTTTATGGTAATGATATAGCGTCCATCAAAGTACTCCATAAAGAAAAGATTAGTAGAAGTTTGGAGCTAAGGGGTAACCATCCTATCGCAAAGATTGACAAGCAGCGCTATAGCATGGCGGTGCAATCATTGAATGAAGGATTAAATTTCTCTTTAATGATGAATGTCTATAACAATGGGGTCGCCGTTCGTTATGAGGTCCAACATCACAATAACCAATTGGAAAAAGATCTTTCGACTATTCAATTCCCAGAAGAAGTGACTTATTGGTGGCAGGGTAATGTGGAAGAATATGAAGGCACCTATTCCCACTCATCTATAGATGAATTTAAAGATAGTGCGACCGTAGGAATGCCTTTGACAGTAAGCTACGCTGATCATATGTATGCGGCAGTAATGGAATCTAACCTTCACGATTTTGTGGGCTCTTATCTTATGTTTGAGAAAGAAAAAAAACTTTTCAATTATACATTAGCAGGTGCCGTAACGCCGGTAACAAAGAAAGTTATGAAGTCTTCCTGGCGCATCATCACGGTGAGCAATGATTTAAACGGTTTGGTAAATAATGATATCGTTTCCGATGTATCCGCTAACCCCGATAAACTTTTATTTCCCGATGGTATTCACTCTTCGTGGATTAAGCCGGGAATGGCTGTTTGGTCCTGGATGAGTAACAAACGGGAGGTAACTCCTTCCAACATGAGATTATTTACCGAT
>NZ_JBNQGD010000174.1:926-9080 GCF_050436765.1 Arachidicoccus sp.
CTATTATGCCGCGCAAATGCACGCAGCCTATAACCTGATCGACGATGGTTGGGCTAGCTGGCAATCACCGGATACTAGCAAATGGGCTTATCTGGCCGATCAGGTTAAATATGCGGCAAGTAAAAATGTAGGCATCTGGGTATGGAAGGCTTATCCTAATTATAAGCATACAGAGGGGTTAAAAGACGCTGCGTATATGGAAAAATTTTTTCAAAAATGTGCGTCGGTAGGCGTTAAGGGAGTGAAGATTGATTTCATTAATTCTGAGCGTCAACCGGAAATTGCGTTTTATTACCGGGCCGCGGCCATGGCAGCAAAATATCACCTGATGCTTGATTTTCATGGGGCAGATAAAGCAACGGGATTAGAATATAGTTATCCGAATATTCTTTCACAAGAAGGTGTCAGAGGACTCGAATATGAAGGGAATGTAAACTGGCCTTTTCATAATACGGTATTGCCTTTTACCCGATATTTATCCGGGCCTGCAGATTTTACGCCCATGAGTTTCCGGTCTTTTGTCCGTACGACCACCCTGGCACATCAGGCCGCAACGGTAGCTATATATACTTCTCCGTTTTTGTGTCTTGGTGCTGATCCTGCCGATTTATTGCATAGTGAAGCATTGCCTTTTATCCGCAATATGCCCGTTACCTGGGATGAAACAATCGTGCTTAAAGAGAGTAAAATTGGAAAAACGGCAGTCTTTGCCCGTCGAAAGGATAATACCTGGTATCTGGCAATTACCAACGGAGAAACCGCGACAAAATTGGATATACCTTTGACGTTTTTGGCAAAAAGAATAAACTTCAATCTAAAAGCTTTTATTGACACAAAGGATAGGGGTGCAAAAGTTATTACGGAACAATCGATTAATAAAAAATCTACGCTACACATCGGAATGCCTTCTGGTGGCGGATATTTAGGAATACTTACCATTAAATAGATAAAACTGATTGGACGCTAGGCAGGCTTGTTAAGCGGTCGCTATTTTGAAATTTCTATTGTAGCTTTTTCGTTCGACGAATATCTTATCACTGGTGGAAATGCTACCGGCAGTGTCTGAGCCCTGAATTGAGGGGCCTGGGCTTGGCAATCCTATGCCCCTGCAGGTTGGAACTTAAGTGCGCCGTTCTTAATATTGTTGGGGAGATTACAATCTCGGCATGGTTGCGTATACGGTGACCGTTCCGGACCTGTCTTTCAAACTTAGTTCGACTTGACAACTTCCTGTCGCCCCACATACAGTAGGTGATAGTTATTAAGAAATGATGCATTATTTTAGCAAAGGAAATAATATTCCTTATTTCTTACTTATAGGATAAGTCAGCTCTACGCGCTATCAAACAAATAAGATGAGTGGAAAAGCGTTGCAATAAAGGCCTATCGTTTTATCCGCCTGCCAGTAAGAATTAAATAATTTTGGTAAATACATTAAAGGATATGATGAATTTCAGATTACTTGTATACAGATGTGGCATTCTGGCTTTCTTATTTTTGTTTAAGGCAGCTAGTGCTTCCGCATTCGGATTAAGGACTTCTTGTGGTGCGTGTCTTCTCTCTAAGATGGATAACTCATTTTCAAATGGTTCAAGTGGGCTAAGGAATGATACGGCTAAGGTAACGGAAGGTATGTCCTTTTATTGGAAAGCAAAATGGATTGGTCTGGATAGCTCTTTCGCCTGGGATAGGCCTCAGGATGCTCATTCAAAATTATCTGCAAGGTATTTTCGTAAGGAATTTGATCTACATACAGCTATAAAAAAGGCGACTCTTTATTTTACCGGACTTGGATTGTACAAATTGTATATAAACGGAAAAAAGATTGGTGCGCAGCAGTTGTCTCCAACTCCGTCAGACTATAGAAAGCGTGTATACTATAACGTGTTTGACGTCTCTAATGCATTTTTGAAAGGAGAAAACACGGTTGGTGTTGTATTGGGCAATGGCCTTTTTTTTAGTATGCGGCCGGGAAAAGCGGGTGAATGGAAGTTGGGTATTCCGACAATCGTAAATTTTGGGTACCCCAAAATGATTTTTCAATTGGAGATTGAGTACAAAGATGGAAAAAAACAAATGATCATTTCAGACAATACGTGGAAAGTAACGGCTGACGGACCTATTCGCTCGGATAATGAATATGATGGTGAAGTGCAGGACTTTTCAAAAGAAATGCCTGGTTGGAACAGCAATGGCTTTGATGCCAGTCGTTGGTTGGATGTAGATTTAACTACTCCGCCCGGTGGGATGCTAAAAAGACAAGAAAATCCAAACATGAAAGTGATGGATATCGTTCATCCTATCTCCATTCGAAAAACTTTGAAAGGAAGTTTCATTGTTGACTTAGGACAAAATATGGCAGGGTGGATTAATTTGAAAACAACCACAACGCCAAATACGTCCATTGTGCTGCGTTATGCGGAAAGACTGGATTCTGGTGGTCATTTGTATACGGCCAACCTAAGAAGTGCGCAAGCGAAAGACAGTATTTTTACTGGAAGTAAAAGATATATTTCTTGGCATCCCTCTTTTGTTTATCACGGATTTAGATATGTCGAAATTAGTGGACTATCCTCCTTAGAGAAAAACGAAATAGAAGGGCAGGAGGTTTATGATGATATGAAAACAATTGGCTCTTTTTCATGCTCAGACTCTATTTTAAACAAAATATATAAAGCTGCTTATTGGACTATTCGGGACAACTATAAGGGGATGCCGACAGATTGCCCGCAACGTGACGAGCGGATGGGTTGGTTAGGTGACAGGTCTGTCAATTGTTATGGTGAGAGTTTTCTTTTTGATAATCATCTTCTTTATGCAAAATGGTTGGACGATATCGCTGACGCGCAGCTGAAAAATGGAAGCATCCCCGATATTGCCCCGGGTTTTTGGCCTGGATTTCTTACCGATAATAGCACATGGCCATCCACTTATATTTTTGTAGCCAATATGTTATATCGGCAATTTGGAGATGAAAATGTCATCAGGAAGCACTATCCAAATATGAAGCGGTGGATGGCTCATATGCTGACTTATCTCAATAGTGATTCTCTTGTGCAAAGGGATGAGTTTGGTGATTGGTGCATGCCACCCGAATCGAAAGTACTTATTCATTCCACGGACTCTACTAGAATTACGCCCGGTGGCTTTATAGGCGCCGCCTATTATATTCATTGCCTTCAGGTAATGTCTCAATTCGCCGCTGTATTGGGTATGGCTAAAGATAGTATGGCGGATTCATTTTTAAGAAACCGAATGATCAATGCAATTAATAAAAAATATTTTCATGTCGATAAAGGATTTTACGCCAACAATACAGTGACGGCCAATTTGTTGGCCTTGTCATTTGACATTGTTCCACCAGCAAGAAGAAAAGATGTTGCCGCAAATATTGCCAAAGTATCAAAGGGAAAATTTGATAACCATGTTAGTACGGGGCTAATAGGTAGTCAATGGCTAATGCGTGGGTTAACACATAATGATGATGCAGGAATTGCTTATACAATAGCGACCAATACAACCTATCCCTCATTTGGTTACATGCTCAGCCATGGCGCCACAACAATCTGGGAATTATGGAATGGAAATACGGCTGACCCGGCCATGAATTCAGAAAATCATGTCATGTTGTTAGGGGATTTACTTATTTGGTATTATGAAGATTTAGCTGGAATAAAATCTTCTACCCCTGGTTTTAAAAAGATTACTATGAAGCCGGTGATTCAGGTTCCTCTTTCATTTGTAAAGGCCAAATATAACTCGCCGAATGGTGAAATTAGCAGTAGTTGGAATAAGGAGCGTGATCATTTTCATTGGGATATTACTATTCCTCAAAACTGCACGGCAACTGTATATGTTCCTGCAAAAACAAAAAGCAGCATTCATATCAGCGGAAAGAGTAAATTTGTTAAAGCCAGTAATGGTTATTTTGAATATCAGGTAAGTAATGGGCATTATCAAGTGTCTTCCATCTTTCAATAGGGGTTAAGATCTGGTTTGTTGAATAGCATTTTGGATGTAGAGCGGAAAAGAAAGTTCTGGGGTAATATAAAAATAATTTTCCCTTCCGCCTATTTTCCCTTCCGCGCTTTGGTAGTTAATCAGGTAAAAAAATAAATAAATGAAGTCGAAATTAATTGTATGTTTCATTGCAATTTTATTTACACTACAGTATGGTGCCGCGCAGCGGGTCATTGCTCTTTACCCTGAAGGCAATATAATATTTGCAAAAAAAGGAACAGAAATTCCTCGCCTTACGTATTACGGCGCTGAACATAAAAAGACAGACATTGTTGTTATCGTTTGTTCAGGAGGCTCCTATGCGGGAAGGGCAAATGATGTGGAGGGCATACCTGCATGTAAAAAATTAAATGAAGCCGGCATTACTGCCTTCCTTTTAGATTATCGTGTGCCAAAATCTTCGAAGATGACACATAAAGAGATCGTGCCCCTGACAGACGCGCAGGCGGCTATTATCTACGTTAGAGAACACGCAAAGGAGTTTAATGTAAATCCTGATAAATTAGGTATTATGGGCTTCTCGGCGGGTGGGCACTTAGTGACAACTGTGGAGACGCATTTTGATCAAACGGTATTAAAAAATCTAAATAGAATTAGTCTGCGGCCGGATTTTGTGGTGGCTACTTATCCGGTTGTGAGTTTTGCAGATAGTCTAACGCATTTGCAATCTAGGAATAATTTAATCGGTCCTGATATTACCGCCAAAAAAATAAAGGAATTTTCAAATGAATTACAGGTGACAGATAATACGCCACCGACCTTTATAACGGCCGCTATGGATGACGATGTAGTAAAAGTCCAGAACAGCTTATATCTGGAAGCCGCGTTGCGACAGCATAATGTGCCTGTGCGAATGTTTTTATATGCCCGAGGTGGTCACGGATTCGGTGTGAATAATAAAACCGCAAAAATACAATGGATAGTGCCTTGTACCAAATGGATTTTATCTGAGATTTGGTATAAGAAAAAGTAGGAAATGAATGTTAATTGATTGCTGGTAAAAGACATTGCGCCGGGATGGATATTGAATACGGCTCTTACCACTAAGTAGCTAAAGATGTAAAAGATCTACCAGAAATAAATGTATAGGAAATTTAAAATATATAGTAATGCCTAATGAATTGAAAATTGGATTATTCGCAATTGGACTTGAAGCATATTGGGAGCAGTTTGCTGGTTTGAAGCAAAGACTTCTGGGTTATCTTTATTTTGTGGAGGGAGAAATGACAAAAGTCTATCCTCATATTGTCAATGCTGGAATGGTTGATAATACAGATAAGGCATTTGAAGCCGGTAGCTTTTTTAGGCAAAATGAAGTCGATATTATTTTTCTGTATGTAACGACGTACGCTTTGTCTTCCACCGTATTACCCGTGGTACAACAGGCAAAAGTTCCAGTTATTATTTTGAATCTTTCCGCTGACGCGGCAATAGATTATAAGGCATTTAATAAAATGAAAGATAGGACAAAGATGACGGGTGAATGGTTGGCCTACTGTTCTGCGTGTCCGGTTCCGGAGATCGCGAATGTATTTAAAAGAACGGGGATTGCATTCCATCAGGTAACTGGCTTGTTGCAAGAGGGTGATCTTTGTTGGAAGGAGATTCGTGAGTGGATCGAAGCGGCAAGAGTAAAAAAAATAATGTCCTATAACAGATTGGGCTGCATCGGTAACTATTATAGCGGAATGTTAGATGTATATACGGATATGACAGCGCAGTATGCACTCTTTGGTGGTCATATAGAAATAATTGAAGCAGATGAACTTAGTGCCCTACGCGATGATATTACAGAGAAAGAGATCATAGGGAAGACTGTAGATTTTTATCAGCATTTTGATATACAGTCCGATTGCTCTAAAGAGGAAATAGAAAAGGCTGCTCAAACTTCTGTGGCACTGGATAGGCTCGTTGGGAAATACAAGTTGGGTTCGCTGGCCTATTACTACAAAGGCGAAGGCACAAAAAATTTGACTACCTTCTCCTCGATCATTTTAGGGAACTGTTTACTTACTGCAAATGGCATTCCTGTAGCCGGGGAATATGAAATAAAGAATGTACAAGCGATGAAAATAATGGACAGCTTTGGTGCCGGAGGTTCCTTTACTGAATATTATGCAATAGATTTTAAAGACGATGTTGTATTGATGGGCCATGACGGTCCCGGCCATATTTCGATTGCAGAAGGGAAAATAAAGGTATGTCCATTACAGGTTTATCATGGAAAGGTTGGAAGCGGGTTATCGGTGGAAATGTCGGTGAAAAATGGTCCGGTTACTCTCTTGTCGCTGATAGAAGCACCGGATGGAAAACTTGCTTTTTTAACAGCAGAAGCAACATCTGTTCCTGGTCCGATCCTGGAAATAGGCAATACCAATAGTAGGTATCAATTTTCTATAGGGGTGAGAAATTTTGTGGAGGCTTGGAATAGCCACGGGCCTGCACATCATTGTGCTATAGGTGTTGGTCATATTTATGATAAAATAGAAAAATTAGGGAAATTGCTAGACATACAAGTGATTAAAATTTGTTGATCTTCCCATCATAACTGTACACTAGTTTTTTTCTTTAAAATAAAATAAATGAAAGCATCTTTACTCGTCTTTACTGCGCTTATTTGTTCTTTGGCAACAAAAGCACAAACCAACAACTTTAGCAGAGACGCTCGGCAACTTGTTCGTTTTAGTACTTCCGGCAATGCTGTAGATGCGCATGATGGTGAGATCGCTTTTTTTAACGGCACTTTTTATTTATATGGGACAAGCTATGATTGCGGTTTTGAGTGGGGAAACAAAAATGCACCGTTCTGTGGTTTTAAGGTTTACACCTCCAAAGATTTAGTTACTTGGGTGGATAGAGGTACCTTGTTTGATGCGCAAACGAAAACCTGGCAATGCCGGTGCAATGGCAATACCTACGGTTGTTTCCGACCTCATGTTATTTACAACAAAAGCACTCAGCTATATGTACTCTGGATCAATGTCTATGATAATAGCGTTGGATTTCGTGTATTTACTTCCCCAAGCCCTGTCGGCCCGTTCAAGGAGGTGGCCGAACCGCATCTCGCGGTCAATAGTGATATGCCGGTTGCCGGATTAAATAATGGCGACCACGACACTTTTGTAGATGATGATGGAACTGCCTATATTGCCTATACCGATTGGCGGTCAAATGGGGCAATTGATATCGAAAAGTTAGATAAAGATTACTTAACCGGAACGGGTGAGGTGGTAAAATCGGTAACAAAAGGCTCGACAGAGGCTCCTTGTTTATTCAAACGTAATGACATTTATTATTTGTTATATTCTGATCCCAATTGCGGCTATTGTTCCAGTACCGGTACTTCTTATCGGACTGCGCCTAGTCCACTCGGACCTTGGTCCGACCCTATAAAAATAAGCGATAACTCTTGTGGCGGGCAACCTTCATTTGTCTCGGTTATAAAAATGAAATCAAAAACGGTATATCTTTTTGGTAGTGACCTTTGGAATAATGGCGCGAAGAATGAAGCTTTAGCTAATTATTTCTGGTCCCCTTTATTTTTTGATTCATCGGGAAGAATAAAACCCATTCATTGTATGGAGAATTATACATTCACCTCCAACCAATCAGTAAAATTAGATACTTCCTTTAGCCCCAAAGGATTTTCTTTAGTCGGTGATGTAGCAAATCAATTACAACGTTCGCAAACATTCGGGGCAACAGGTTCGGGCATGTTGACAAGAATAGACATCACCTTATTTAAAAAGGATCATCCCAATGACAATTTAATTGTTGCTATTTATAAGACTGATTCCGGCAATCGACTCTTGGGAAAACGATTGTTTTCGGAAACGATAGATTCTAGTGCAGTGGGCTGGTCTGCTAAAAGCATGATTGTTCAGCCCCATTTACATGTCGATAAAAATGAAAAATACACCATTGTATTGCATAGCGATGCAACAAAGGGTTGCTATGGAGTCGCCTGGGGTGAATCAGTGCATTCTAGCGACGAAAGTGAATCGGTAAGCAAAGACGGTGGTAAAACTTTTGCATTAGAACCCGGCAAAAGACTGAGATTTAAAACCTATATTTCTTCGCTGGTTCACAAATAAAGAATTGCTCGCTTCTCTTTGATGGAGTGCGTTGGTAAAG
>NZ_JBNQGD010000175.1:0-17286 GCF_050436765.1 Arachidicoccus sp.
AAGCTAAAGACACGCATTAGAAGGGGCAATATGCACTTCGTGGGACGGATACGTTGTGAAGTCTTTTAAACATGTCGACTTTGTACGCATCTATTCAATCCTTAACCTGCATTAGCGAAATAATGATACTAGATAGTTTCTGAGCAGAAACATTGGAAAGCCTTACCTATAAGGACGCAGGGGCCAATTTTCGGCCCCTGCAATATTATATTTTCATTTGTATTCCGTCCTAAATTGATTTAATTATTTGTTCTAATGGTAGCCTTGATTTTGGGTTAGTGGATGGCTGATTCGCATCTTCGGTGTTTCTGTAACCGATCGCAACGACAAACAATGTTTTGTAATCGTCCAATTGTAGAATTTTGTCGTATTGCTCGCCTTTAATCCCTTCCATTGGCGTACTGTCAATTTCTAAACTTGCACAAGCCGAAAGAAAAAATCCAAGAGAAAGATAAACCTGATGTTGCAACCAAGATTTAATTTCTGTTTCGCTTTTTGGCTTCAGAAACTGGTGATAGTAATTAATTGAACCCTCAGGTAGATTTTCTTGAATTTGCTGTTCAAAAAGTGCAATATTATCAATCGCACTAAACACAATTAAATGACTCGCTTCATTGATTCTTTGTTCATTAAAATAAGATACATTTGCCAATTCCCGTTTTACATTTTCATCGGAAACAAAAATGAATTTCCATGATTGGCTGTTAATTGAGGACGGGCTCAACCGTAAAATCTCCTTTAATTGCTCAATTTTTTCATCGGCAATTTTTTCGTTAGCATTATACCTTTTCGTGGTGTATCTGCTTTTTGCAAGGTCTAAAAAACTCATTTTTTTAAAATTTAATTTATACTATACTTTTTACAGTTGCAAAACTAAGTATAGTATATTATCTTTGCAATAACAGTCAAAATTGATAGTATCCGATGTATTGTATAGACGACAAACAATTCCCTTGTAGCACAAGCCTGACAATGAATTACATAGGTGGAAAATGGAAAGCGGTAATTCTCATTCATTTAGTTGAAAAAAAACGCTACAACGAATTAAGAAAAGAACTTTCAATGGTAACAGAGCGGACAATTAGTCTGCAACTGAAAGAATTGGAAGAAGACGGTTTGATTAAACGAACCGTTTACAGAATCAACACGCCTGTGAAAGTGGAATATGAATTAACCGCATTTGGCCAAACGCTTATTCCTGTGCTTAACATCATTGCCGACTGGGGGAAAGAAACGGCAAAAAAAAATAGGCGAATCAAAGTCGTGAAATGAGTATGATCTGTCAAAGCGTTACGGCCGTACCAGGCGTTCGTTCGCCGGATAACTTTTGTTAAACGCAGCGCTGACCCGTCCCACCGTAAAAGTGATAGTAAGATTTTCGGATTGCTTTTTTTATTCGATTGATTTATTTGCACCAGGCAAGACAACGATAATTTTTACATCTTTTTCGTTGAAGTAGATTCGAGAACCTTTTGCATAATTTATTTTCAATTCACTAATAACGAAGCCTCTTAATTATAATTAGGAAGTAATTTCAGTTGAACTTGTTCTTTACACTGCTGCTGCCGCCGTGAAATATCTATCAATAGCACCTCCTTATCTAAGCAAGCGCAGTCGGTACTTGTTCACTCTCAATTTAAAAGATATTGTTCAAAGGACAATTTTAAAAGCTCAAATTCATCTTTCACTTTTTCTATATCTCGTTTCAGCAAATGGAATTTCTTCTGCATAAGGCTTGTTTCCTGTCGGTGATAATGGTTATAATGACTCATTAAAAGTGTATTGATTTCGTGTCGCAACAATTCCACTATTTGATCTTTTTCTATAAACTTTTGTTGAAAATGCTCGGCCCTTGCCAGATAGGATTTATTTACTTCTTGTTGAACCGCATTGGAAAGACGATTCTTTAATAAAACATTTTCCTGTCTTATCCAATCTAAAATGCTAAGCCCGTTCTTCGCTTCTGTCTTAAACCACATATCACTTATTTTAAAGTTCTAAACTAAACCTAAACCATTAATTGAATGATGCTTAAAATAGTTCCAATGATTGATGAGGGTCATTGTTTTATTCAATAATAATAGAAAAAACATTCTTTCACCACTTCAGCATTTATTTATGTAATACCATTATGGGAATACCGGAATTATGTATTATTTCGTTAGTAATGCTTTTGTGAAAAATATTTTGAGGAAATTCGTGTTTCTTGGGAATAACCATGAGTAAATCAATATGGTGAGTACCTATCAATTCGGTAATGCCCACAGAGACTTCCGGAAACTTTCCGATACTGATTTCCGGGCTGAATCGGGCTAAGCTATCTTTCATAAACTTCGTACCAGAATTTACACAAGCTTCATTGTCTTCGCCCGGTTTACTGATATATAATACTTGCAACGAGGCTTTAAATTTTTCTAATAAATCTTCAATATTGCTTAATGGCAAATACGCCGGCATACTTTTTAAATCGCATGCCAGCCCTACATTTTTAATCGCATTATAAGTGATCTTTGGTGGAACAACAATTAAGGTGCAGTCTACATTGTGTGCCACGCTAAAAATATAGCTCCCAACAAAAAATGCTGCCGTCTCATTAATTTCTTTACTGCCCATAATGACGGCAAATGGATCTGTTGTTTTAAGGAGGGCTTGCATAGCTTCCAAGAAATTACCTGTAGTAATATAGGAGATGATGGGAATCCGATCTCTCACGTAAAATTCCAATTGATCTTTTAGTTGCTTCATACTTTTTTCGACCGCTTCTGTCTCATAACGGTCAAATGGTTGGGGCGTTTCCGAAATACCTAATGGAAGCGTAAATACATGCATCAAGATAATGGCAGAATTGGTTTCGACTGCCATATCTGCCGCATAATAAGCTGCGTTGATGGAGACTTCGGAGAAATTAATTGGAACAATAATCGTTTTCATTATTTATGACTTGTAAATATTATAGAAATAAACCTATTTTATTAACCAATAGGCGGTCTCGAGAAAAATTAGAATCCCACAGGAGCTTCCAGCATCAACCCCTTAAACTTACCGCCTGAGTGCCTATCTGCAATAAGGAGATAACGGCATAATTGATTCAGGTAAGCAATTTTCAACATCATATTATTATTAGTAAGGAGCAGCCTGCTGAGCGTTCCATCAGACCGGAAATAAATACATTTTTCTCTTTTTTATTCTTTGTTCTTAATGACAAATTGTTGCTTTAAGGATATGCACCCCTAGTTTTCTAGTATTACTTTTAGTGCATGTTCTTTGGCAGCATTCCCAAAGATTTCGTAGGCCTCAAGTATTTGGTTTAATTTGAAATGATGGGTAATTAGTTTCGTCGCATTGAGTTTCTTTGATTGAACATTTTTAAAAAGCATTGGAGTCGTCACGGTATCTACAAGCCTGGTCGTAAGGGTGATATTCTGTGCCCATAAAGCCTCCATATGCAACTCAACTGCTTTACCGTGAACACCGATATTTGCCAAATGTGCGCCGGGAGCTAAGATGGAAGCACATATGTCAAACGTCGCAGGAATGCCAACAGCCTCGATGGCAACATCTATCCCTCTTTGTCCGGTCAATTCAAACACTTTTTTTACGGCATCTTCTTCTAGGCTATTAATAACATGCGTCGCCCCAAATGTCTTGGCTACCTCCAGACGATTAGCATCCGTGTCCACAACTATCAGCGTTGCTGGGGTATAAAATTGCGCGGTTAATAAGGCAGCTAACCCTACCGGCCCGGCGCCCACAATCGCCACGTCGTCACCAGGTTTTACCTGTCCGTTTAAAACACCACATTCAAAACCGGTAGGCAAAATGTCACTTAACATTACGAGTGCCTCCTCGTCGGAACCTGCGGGAATTGGGTAGACGCTATTGTCGGCATATGGAATTCTTACATATTCTGCCTGAGTGCCGTCGATCGTATTGCCCAGTATCCAGCCGCCATTGTCACAATGCGAATACATACCCTTTTTGCAGTTGGCGCATTTTCCACAAGAAGTAATGCAGGAAATGATCACGTGGTCGCCTTTTTTAAAATTAGAGACGGCATTACCAATTTCCTCAATAATGCCTACACCTTCATGACCTAATATTCTGCCATCTGTAACAGTGGCCACATCGCCTTTCATAATATGAAGGTCCGTCCCACATATGGTCGTTTTCGAGATTCTTAAAATCGCATCAGTAGCCTCTTTAATAACCGGCTTAGCAACTTCTTCCCAAGATTTTTGATTGGCACTGTGATAAATTAAAGCTTTCATAACGGATATTTTATAGTGGTAAATATTGTCGATACGACTATCAGCAATTTGATAAAGTAAAGTTCAGATGAAATAAAGGGTCGGCCTATGCAGCGGATCAGGAAGGGGGTTATTTCTAATCACTATAAAAGATGACCAATATCAGATTCCGGCAGATCTTTCAGTACGCATAAACGAAATAAACAGCCCAAAGCAATAAGGACCGATCGAAGTGATATCCCTCTTTTAAGGTGTACATGCATTAATAGTTGGGTGATATATTCCAAAGCAGGCAGGCTATCTCAGTGGCAAAACATCAACTTTAGATAGCTTTACTATATGTGGGTTTTGCATTTTGTATCCTACCTACCTTCAATAAATGAAGGTCAAATGCCTTGCATATATTTCTAATAAAATTTCGCCCTAATGCTGTAACCACCAAGCCGTTTCGATCGAACTCAATTAATTTATCCGCTGCTAACTTCTTTAATTCCGGAAAACTATATTTCTCCAAAATGGGTAGGTGCTGCCTTTCAAATGTCGTCGTTGCCTTACAGGCGATGTTTAAAATATATTCTCTGAATGCCTGATCTTGTTGGTCTAAAAAATATCCTTTGGTAAGCGCTAGTTCCTTCTTATCTATATATCTATAATAATCTTGAAGTGTTTTATGATTTTGTGCAAATCCTATTCCAATATCACTTATACTGGAGGTACCGAGTCCTAATAATATGCTTGTCGTCTGCGTGGTGTAACCCATGAAATTTCGGTGTAACCATCCTTCATTCCAGGCTTTATAAAGACTATCTGTCTTTAAAGAAAAGTGATCCATGCCGATATCGGTATATTCATTTTTTGCAAATAAAATTTTACCTGTCTGATACAGTTTCATTTTTTCATCAGCTGAAGGCAAATCATTCTCATCAAATAAGCGTTGGCCTCTACTCATCCAAGGAACGTGTGCATAGCTATAAAATGCAACCCGGTCCGGTTTTAAACTGATGGATTGCAAAATTGTCTTTTGAATACTCCCTTCTGTTTGCAGGGGCAATCCATAAATCAAATCAAAATTTACAGAATCATAACCAACTGATCTGGCATTTTCTACGGCAAGTTTTACGTTTTCAAATGGTTGAATTCTATTGATAATGCGCTGCACCTGTGGATCATGGTCTTGCACACCATAACTTACGCGTCGAAATCCCAAATTATACAAGGTTTGCAAATGCTTTTTTGTGGTATTATTTGGATGGCCTTCAAAACCAAATTCATGCGCTGAGTGAATATGCGCATCTTTAAAAATTCTGTTTAACAGCATTTCTAAATTTTCCGATGAAAAAAATGTAGGAGTTCCACCACCCAAATGTAATTCTCTGATCACAGGCTTTTCATCCATAAGTGTTACATACATTTCCCATTCCCTAATAATTGCCTCAATATACCTTGCTTCTACACTATGGTTGGTCGTTATCTTCTTATTGCATCCACAATAAGTGCATAGAGATTCACAAAAGGGCAAATGAATATATAGACTGATTCCTGTGCTCTTATTATTTTGTATGAACTGTTGCTGAAATAATTTTGTCCATTCTGAGATATCGATACTATCCTTCCAAAATGGAACGGTAGGATAGCTTGTGTACCTAGGAACAGGAACATCGTATTTCTTTAAAAGATTAAAATCTATTTGCATCTGAAATTAATTTCGCACAAAGTTATCCTTACCTATAAAATAAAATATGAGCCTCGTCAGTTCCGATATTTATTTGGATGCTATTTTTTATCTTTTAAAAAATATTATTTACACCCAATGCCGTGCATGGGGCTGCTGCTGAATTGTATCTAATTTTTTGGAAGTAGATCTATCGATTATTCCATTAATTATAGGAAGTATCTAAGCCAAAAAAGATACCCGACTTGAGTATCTTTTTCAGCTTAAACAATTAATGGATCATTATTTTATTGGACCTGCTTTCTCGATTTGTTTCATATAAGTACTATCCCATTTCCCCTCAACTTTCACTTGGGCAATAGCGCCATAATTGAACGCTTCTATCAAGTTATGATTTAGGAGAGCATAAGTTCCTGGTTCTCTAAACCTATACAAAACTGCTGCCGCGGAACCACCCGGAACAGCCCAAGTTTCAAAATCCGTATAAGGTTTATTATCAAATTTCCCACCTGGCCAAAAAAGATCTGCATGGCCGCCAATTAAGTGGAAACGTCCGTCACGATTGGCTTCTGAGGTTATGAATAAAACCTTATCTCCCACTTTTGCTGTCATTGCGTTTTTGCCCAACAAAGCGCCTTCGTGACCATTAAATACAATATTGGTTGGCATTAATGTTTTAACAGATTCAGCCATCTCCTGCATGCTTTGCTGAGGCGTAGCTATATTTTTAATTTTCCCGTCTTTGTCTTTTGGAAGATAATAGTCTTGTTCAGCGATAAAATAGGCCTTATCAAATGTCACGGGATTACCATTTTCATCTTTTAGACCTTCACGTGGCAAAACCATGATGGCGCCATTCATTCCGGAGCTAACATGTATAGGCACCATTTTACCTCCTGGAGCACAATGGTAAACAAATACCCCTGCACGTGTTGCCCTAAATCTAAATGTTACTTGTTGCCCAGGATTTACAAGAGTAAGGTCTCCGCCGCCCATCGCTCCGGTAGAAGCGTGTAAATCTATGTTATGCGTTTGCGTATTAGTAGATGGGTTCTTCAAAGTTAATTCAACAAAATCACCTTGGTGCACCACTATCATCGGGCCCGGGACAGTACCGTTAAAAGTCATTGCCCAAATAGAATCACCCGGAGCCACTTCCATTTTCTTTTCCATCGCAGTAAGCGTCACTTGCACGATTTTGGGACCGTCTTTATCTACTTGGTCGAATTTTGGCAACATCGGCGGGGCAACCATTTCCTGTGTGACACGAGGTAGGTTATCGCCATTGCCGTCAACAGTTCTATCGACTACAGAGGTATTGTTGGAATTCTTACAGGCGGAGAAAAAGATCACAAACGACAATACAAGTAAAGATTTTAATCTATTCATGAGTATTTGTTGTGATACTGGAAATTTTAGTTTTTTCATTTTACTAGTCTTTTGTGGTTTATATCTGGAAAATTAATCTTTATCGCTTTTAAAATATAGGGCAAATGTCTATCTGGAAAGGCTATCGAAAGGTAATATAACTCAAGAGATAATATGATTAAAATCATATCTTGAAAAATTTTCATTCTACAGCTCCCTAACAAATATAAATTATTTTGACTTATAAATTAATATATCAGGGTTAATGTTGAGGGATAACCAAATCCAATTTTGCAGGGATTTCATATTTTGATTTGCAGCAATATTTTTGATATATTTCATGGATGGGCTGGTCAACATTTGCGAATAGCCACCACTTAATTTTACATCTTTTGTCACCTTAAAATTGACGGTGACATCCACTTCATTACCCAAAGCCGATTTTGCTTTTCCTCCTGAATAGTTGATGACTTGAGATGCAGCTTCAAAATGGTGTAAGGCAACTTGCCAGTTTAGTTTTTCCGAATTATTTAAATTAAGGTTTAAATAAGAATCCCAAAGACCTACATTGTTGTGGGCACTAGCAACAAAGAAGTAATCCATTGCGCCATAGAATTTATGGCCCGTTCCATAAAGAGGATTAAAATAAGTAATCTTTGATGAAGTAGCATTCATATCCCGGCCGCTTAAATAGTCACTACCAACGGAGAATCCTGTATTTCTGTTTACATCATACACCGCCTTTACCGAGGCCATCCACGCATTTGTTTTTATGGAAGGCGCATTTTGCAGAGGTGTTCTTCCCGTTTGAAAATAATAGGTTCCCATGATGCTCCATCTATTTTTGTTATAGTAGAGGTTGCTACCAATGGTTTGCAAATTGGCAATTGAGGAATCTATATTGTTTTGCGTCGCCAGGTTTAAAGCAATAGCCGAAACGGATAAAGAGGAACTAAATGCATATTTCATCCATAGAAATTCCATGGCCTTATATGGCTGACTGAATGTCTTGTCAAAGTATGTACTAGTTATTTTTTCTGCATTTTGATTGAAAGCAAAAGCCGTATTGGCCGTAAACTTCTTTTTGGAGAAAGTAAGCAACACTGCGTCGTGCTTGCGCCCCGCACTATTCCAATCAAGAGCGCCTAAGATCCTTTCGTCATCGTAAGAAAATACCTGACGACCAACTTTAAAGCTCCATTTGGAATTAAAATATAGTTGCGCCCAAGCTTCATACAACGAAATGTCATTGGCTGTCGTTTGCACTTGTGGATCATTTCCCCATACACTCACTATTTGTGTGCTAATGCCGATTTTTAAGTATGGGCTTTTTAAATAAGTTAAACCGATGCGGCTTCTTTGTACAGCAAAGGCGGCCGGTTTTTGTCCTTCTAAGATAGGTGTAAAAACGCCATTTCTATATTCGGCTCTTGGTCTTAACTGAATGTTTAACCGTACTTCTTCAGTGTCATTTTGGGCAAAAATGGCAGTAGACGAAAATAGAATCAACGAGAAAAACAAGGAAACGACTAAAGCTCTTTTATTGTTCATTTTTGTTTTCATGTGATATTTGATTTGAAGAAGCCACAAAATTCGTATAGACATTCTAACCAGAAGTTATTACCTGTCAGCACTCAATATGACCTTAATCATATTCACTTTAAAGAACTTAAAATATCATTGTACCCTTAAGTGACTATAATTACTTCAGGTAAAAAATGGATTTTCATTTTTTTAAAAGAACTTTGTATTTCCTCGGTAAAAAGAAGCTAATGCATAATAAACTACTTAATAGTGAACAGGAAAAATTCAAGGCGGTATTTCAAAATGCTTCTTTGGGCATATTGGTCATCAATCAGTCGGGTATTATTACACTTGCAAATGATTTTCTGCTCAAACAATTTGGCTATTTGAAAGCGGAAGAATTGATTGGCCAGAAGATGGAACTGCTTATCCCTCAAAGGTATCATCATCAGCATGTTGTCGACCGGGCCCATTATATGGAGCATCCCGTAACACGGCCTATGGGGACGGGGAGAGATCTGTATGGTGTAAGAAAAGATGGCACAGAAATGCCGCTGGAGATTAGCTTAAGCAGTTATACAAATAATGACGGAAGCTTTTCTGTGGCGTTTATCAGTGATATTTCTATGAGAATAGAGGCAGAAAATAAATTGCGGGAACAAAGACTTGAACTTGCTGCTATCAATAAAAGAATGGAAGCTTTAAATGAAGAGTTAGAAAGAAAAGTGGAACTAAGGACGGCCAAACTGCAAGATGCCTTACAGAAATTAGAAATCTCTAAAGAGGAACTTTCCATTGCATTGAGCAAAGAGAAAGAGTTGGGAGATTTAAAAAGCTCCTTTGTCTCTATGGCATCACATGAGTTCAAAACACCGTTGAGCACCATACTTTCCTCCGCTTCTCTATTAGGTAAATATATTTTAACTGAAGAACAATTTAAAAGAGATAAACATGTGCAGCGCATTAAATCGTCTGTAATGAACCTTAATAATATATTGAATGAATTTCTTTCTTTGGGCAAAATTGAAGATGGGAAAATAACCATGTGCGCGTCGCTTTTCGCGATTGAACCTTTTATCTTAAAGGAGATCAGCGACATATCGGAGATTTTAAAAGCCGGTCAGGCTGTGCACTATATGCACACAGGCAAAGAAGAAGCATTATTAGATGAAGTTTTGTTTAGAAATATTTTAATCAATTTGATCTCAAATGCAGCCAAATTCTCAGCAGTAAATAAAAGCATCTTTATCAGCACCCACCTGACTGGACAACAGTTGGAATTTGTCATAAAGGACAATGGAATGGGCATTTCTCAAAAAGATCAAAAGCATTTATTTGAGATATTTTTCCGGGCCACTAATGCCACGAATATTCCGGGAACCGGATTAGGGTTACATATTGTATCCAAATATGTAGAAATGATGAACGGAAAAATCGAAATTAAAAGTGAATTGGAAAAGGGAACCGAAATAAAAATAATCTTTGCACAATGACAAAAATATTATTGGTAGAAGACAACGATGAAATCCGGGAAAATACGCGCGAGATCTTAGAATTAGCCGATTATCAGATTATAACAGCCGAGAATGGGAAAGAAGGATATAGTATGGCTTTAAAAGAAATGCCCGATCTCATCATTTGTGATATCATGATGCCGGTATTAGATGGCTATGGATTGCTACACCTCATCAATAAGAATGAAACGTTGAAAAGCATTCCATTTATTTTTCTCACCGCCAAAACGGAGCGAATTGATTTTAGAAAAGGTATGGAAATGGGCGCGGATGACTATATTACAAAGCCTTTTACTGATATTGAATTAATGAACGCCATTGAAAGTAGATTGAAGAAAATGAAAATCATACAAGAGCGTGTCAACGCGGCACAAACGCTCAATGATTTTTATGATGAAATAAAAAATGAGGATGCCTTAGATCAACTTACAAAATCGACAACGGTTAATTACTATAAAAAGAAACAACGCATTTATGCAGAAGGGAGTTATCCGCATGGGTTATTTTATTTGATTTCAGGCAAAATAAGAACTTATAAGTCCAACGATAATGGTAAGGAATTAACTGTAAACCTCTATACAGCCGGCGATTTTTTCGGCTACAATGCCCTATTGGAAAACACTGCATATAAAGAAAATGCAGAAACTTTGGAGAAGAGTGAAGTGAGTGTTATCAGTCGTGAAGACTTCTCTATATTGGTAAATAATAACAAAGATGTAGCTAAAAAGTTTATAAAATTGCTGGCTAAGAATACGACCGATAAAGAAGAACAATTACTTAATATAGCATACAATTCACTCCACAAAAGAGTAGCGGATGCGATCATTACCTTATTCAATAAATATAAGCAAGAGGGGCATCCATATTTTATCATTCATATATCTAGAGAGGATTTAGCAAATATTGCCGGCACGACCACCGAATCGCTTATAAGAACACTAACCGATTTTAAAAATGAAAAGCTAATTGATGCGGGAGCCGGTTATGTAAAAATATTGAATGAAGAAAAACTAAGATCGCTCATTAATTGACGACTTAGACGCAATTATTTTTAACCCAGTTTATTATTAGGCAGATCGCTATTTTACAGTAGTTAATGATAATTCTTCTTCATGTTGTTGTGTTCTCATAATACCGGTCGTAATCCATATGAGTCCGCCAGCCATTAGAACGGCACAGTAAAATAAAATAATATTTGCACTTTTTATGGGCTGGACATTCATCGCTTCCAGCCCCTGTAACATCAACACGACCTCCTGAACTATAAACCCGATTACAAAAATAATGGCGCCTACGCCACTAACATGTCCACGAAAACGATGAATAAATTCGTTGATATAACCTAGTATAAACAAACTTATAATTCCTACAAAAGAAAGGTGCAGATAACCGATCACAATCGGGCGGAAACCAAAAGCATAATGACTTAAGTAAGGAATCGTCGAAAGCATTTGAAGGGTTATTTTAAGAAAGAAGGATATAGAAGAAAGTCGCCACAACCATTTTGTAGACCAACTGAATTGTATGTTTTTACTCCTTTGAACCAAGAAAAGGATTTTAATAAAATAATACAAAACGAAAAGTTGTAAAACGCCGGAAATATCAGCAATCCAAACAAGTGCCAAAGGCAATCTTAGCCATAAAATGGATAAGAAATATGTCGGCACAACGGTAACGGCCATTATAATAAACAACCATTTACTCAAAGAACTAATATGGTCAACGCCCAACCGATGCATGTAAGAAAAAAATATCCCAAAGCATGCAAATAAAAACCAACCATTATACTGAAAGTGCATAAAAAAATAAACGGCCGAGAAGTATAAATCCTGAATCATAATATGATGGGCCATCAAATAGGCGAGCATAAAAGCCCCTAAAGACGAAAATGCCCAAAGTACAAGTGTCGCCTTTAACCACAGTATAGAGAAGCCCGTATTTCTAATTTTATTTAAATCTCTCCAGTAAAAAAAGATAAAAAAATAAGATATAAATATGGTAGCCGTCGAAAATAAGATAGACCAGAAAGCATAACCTTCTATAATAAAGGAAACAAACATAGCATAAGACACCAGGAGTTCTGCCGTTAGTATCCAATTATATTTTTTATAATTAGTTGGCAGGTTGTTTCTTATCAGATAGCGAACCATCAAGATCATCAGAGCCATCGCTATCCACCCTACAAAAGCGAAGTGCGAATGACCATGCATTAAATTTTGTTGATTTATTTCCGGTAAAGAAAAATTAATCTTGTAGCGCATAGTGACACCGGCTAATGCTACAACACAAAAATTGATTAAAGCAATTTGAACCCATTGCTTAGTTTTAAATAAATTTAAATTATTTTCCATGGCCTAGGGTATTCAACAATTTTTACAATGCCTGAAATTATTAAAATCATTTGACTTTAACGATCTTTTTTGGACACAAATTAAATTATTTCAGGTCATTATAAACTTGACTCAGATCATCGATAATTTTTTCCATTTATGATTTTGATCATAAAAATTAGTATATTAGTGATGTAATATTGCATTATAAAATCTAAAATTAGTAACCGTTATGAAAAAAGTAATCATTTCATTTTCGTTGGCTTTCGCAATAGCTTTTTTTGTTATTTCTTGTGGGAATAGTAACGAAACAAGTCAAGCCGCAAGCTCTGATGCCCCAGCCGCTACAGCTAGTACAGGCACCGATACTACAGCAGCAAACCCATCTTATGATCCCAAACGTGGCGAGGGAAAATTCCATGATGTAAAATTGGCAGATAAATTAGACGCAGATATGGCCGCAAAAGGACAGAAAGTTTATGAACTTAAGTGCTCATCTTGTCACAAACTTACCAGCGAAAAATTAGTAGGTCCGGGTTGGTATGGTATCACCAAAAGACACGAACCTGAATGGATAATGAACTTTGTTACCAATACAGATGAAATGCTCAACAAAGATCCTAAGGCACAAGCTATGCTTGAAATTTGTATGGTGCGTATGCCCAACCAAAATTTAACTGATGCTGATGCAAGAAACGTACTTGAATTTATGCGCAAAAATGATGGTGTGAAGTAACTTGCTTTAGCAATATTACCTTTCTTTTTTGATAGAGATAAAGAAATGGCCGCTATAGACGCGGCCATTCTTTTGTTATATGGGGATTAAATTCGCTTAAATTATTTTTACGCTCAATAATAGGTGGCTCCAATGAAGGCCAGTCACTAAAACACTTTCCCTAGCCGTACTTCCAACCATAGCAAGAAAACAGTAAAAGTGTCATAAGTCTGTTCTCAGTTTGCCTGAAATAACTCCTTTGCTCTTTTCAATGATTTCCTAATAATAGGCTGTATACTTTTGATCCGGTATATGCTTACAAATGCAAAACAAAAGACAAAAGCAGACCCATCACAATCAAAATGCCAAAACCAATGGCCAAGGGCCGGCGTATAGACTTATCGGAAAGCGTAATGCCATAAATCATTTTTAATAAGTTGTTACTTGTAATCGCATTCAAAATCGCCGTTACAATAACGGTATTTTCAATATCCCATTTGCTTTGGAGCAGGTTAATTAGGAAAGGGCCAATATCGGTCATCCCAACGATAAATGAAAGTAGATTGATACCGTCTACGCCATAATTTCTTATTACAAAGCCGGTGAGAAAGGCAAAGAAAATGAAAAGAACGCCGAATAGTAAGGCCGTTTTAAACTCCAATGGATTGTTATGTGATTGAAAAGCCTTCGCGCGGGTAATAATGCTTTTATTTGTATAGAATTTACAAAAATAGATTGCTATTACAGCGGATACCATGATAGATATTGCAAATGATGGAGCTAGCATCCAGGCAATTGTTTTATTAAAGAACAAGGCCAACAAGAACAACCTCACATACATCATACTGGTCGCAAGAATAATGGCAGCCACAGTTTTATGCTCCTCTTGCAGATCTTTGCTCTTTCTAACCAGAATAATGGTGGTAGCAGTGCTACTATAGAGTCCACCCAAGATACCGGTAAGGATAACACCGGAATTAGGAAAAACAAATTTCTTGAGCAGATAGCTGCAATAAGAAATACCCGATACGGCTACGATCGCCAGCCAGAATTTATATGGAGAAAAATTTAACGTTGGGGCGAGTATGTTTTTGTCGGGAAGTAAAGGAAGGATGACTCCTGCTAAAAGCAGAAATTTTGCCAACGTAATAAATTCCTCTTTATCAAATCTCTTCGAGAACTGAAAAAGCACCTCTTTGGATTCCGTCATTACTAATACAATAACCACAATCAATAGTACCAACCAAATTGGCTGTGTGTAGATCAGCGGGGTGAGGCAATAGGTGATAAGTGCAGTAAGAATAGAAGTAATGCCAAATTGCCTTTGAACGACAATTTTTTGGTAATAACAAATACCCAACAAAACAATAAGCGCCAATCCACCAAACATAAAAAGTATCATTGTTTGTGGCACAATGATGTAAAAGACAAATCCGAGAATGCCGATCAACATAAATGTCCTATCGGTACCGAAGCGGCTTTCTAACTCCTGTTTGATATAATAACGACGCTGTTCTAGTCCAATGAGTAAGGAAAAGACCGCTACCAGCAAGAAATTAATCATTGTCGAAGGGACGATATCTATGATTTGATTTCGCATAAATTTTAATACTTAAAGCACAGCTATGTTTTCATTTCCCAAAGCATTAAATAATATATGGAGTCTTCGCTATGCCGTTAATATAGTAAAAATAAATGCAGAAATAGATATCGGCAATGATCACCATCACCGTCATTTATGACAGCCATCATCCGGATGGGTATAAGAGAAATAGGCGATAAAGAATTAAGTCGGGTCAACCAGGTATGTCGAATAAAATGCCGTCCATATGATATATATCATATAATATTTTTGTCTTACTGACGAAACTCATAAACTACGATGGTTTGCTACGGTAATATTGCAGAATAAGATTTGATGATCTATAGTTTATACCAAAATGATTATTTTCTAAAAATTTCTTTTTAAAACATTACATCGTATGAAAAAGAATTTATTTCCTGTCCTGTCACTTTCAGCAGTCCTCGCCCTCAGCATTTTAGGATGCAAACCCAAGAACACCTCCGACGCTATTAGTGGCGACGCGGCTCAAAAGGTCTACGTAGCTCCCGGCAAATATGACGAGTTTTACAACTTTGTATCGGGTGGCTTCAATGGACAAATGGCCGTATATGGCTTGCCTTCCGGGCGACTCTTAAAGATAGTGCCCATCTTTAGCGTATTCCCAGAAAACGGTTACGGATACAGTGAGGAAACAAAACCCATGCTCAACACCTCTCATGGATTTATTCCCTGGGACGATCAGCATCACCTGGAACTTTCCCAAACCAATGGAGAGATTGATGGCCGTTGGATATTCGCCAATGCCAACAACACACCACGTGTAGCGCGGGTAGACTTAACGACTTTTAAAACTGCAGAAATACTTGAACTCCCCAATAGTGCAGGCAATCACTCCTCTCCTTTTATAACAGAGAATACAGAATATGTGGTAGCGGGTACACGTTTCAGTGTCCCAATGGACAATCAGAGCGGAGATGTACCGATTAATACTTATCGTAAAAACTTCAAAGCCTCCATCAGTTTCATTAGTATAAACAAAGATTCAGGTACCATGAAGCTTGCTTTCCAGTTAAGACTGCCCCCCGTTGACTTTGATTTAAGCCACGGGGGCAAAGGACCTTCGCATGATTGGTTTTTCTTTTCATGCTACAATACGGAACAGGCAAATACACTGCTAGAAGTAAACGCGTCACAAAGAGACAAAGACTTTATACTTGCTGTCAACTGGAAAAAATTAGAAGCCTATGCGCGTTCAGGAAAAGGCAAAACAGAAGCCGTGAACTATGCGCACAATGTGTATAATGAAAGCACGCACACAGCCACTTCCACTATGGAAAAACAGGTAACGGTAATCGACGTTAAGGACTTAAAAGATATTTGTTATCTCATCCCTTGTCCCAAATCGCCTCATGGTTGCGATGTAGATCCGACCGGAGAGTATATCGTCGGAAGTGGAAAGTTAGCAGCGTTGATACCCGTATTTAGCTTTGAAAAAATTAAGAAAGCTATCGCAGATAAAAATTTTATAGGCGACTATGAAGGTATCCCGGTAATAAAATATGAAGCAGCCTTATATGGTGAAGTAAAAAAACCCGGGCTCGGGCCACTACACACAGAGTTTGATGGCAGAGGCAATGCTATTACAACAATGTTTGTTTCCTCAGAAATTGTAAAATGGAATATCAAAGACTTAAAAATAATTGACAGAGAACCTACTTATTATTCTCCCGGTCACCTCTGTATTCCAGGTGGAGACACTAGAAAGCCCAATGGCAAATATGTAATTGTCTACAACAAAATCACGAAGGACAGGTATCTGCCTACGGGACCCGAGCTAGCGCAGGCTGCGCAGCTTTTTGACATCACCGGCGATAAAATGAAATTATTACTTGATTTCCCAACTGTGGGAGAACCCCATTACGGTCAAGCGGTAGCAGCTTCTCTCATTAAGGATAAATCCGTCAAATTCTTTAAGTTAGAAGATAACAAAAATCCTTACGTAACGATGGGAGAAAAAAATGCAAAAGTTATCCGCAACGGAAAAAGAGTGGATGTGTATATTACCGAGATACGTTCTCATTTTGTTCCTGATAATATTGAAGGAATTAAAATGGGTGATCAAGTATATTGGCATCTCACTAATCTAGAGCAAGATTGGGATGTACCTCATGGGTTTGCCATAAAAGGTGCAGCCAACACAGCGGAGTTATTGGTCATGCCGGGCGAAACACAAACCCTCTACTGGACACCAGAAAAACCCGGTATGTATCCTTTTTATTGCACAGACTTCTGTAGTGCACTTCACCAGGAAATGCAGGGTTATGTAAGAGTCTCACCAGCGAATAGCGCGGT